>JBBRGH010000018.1:0-18377 GCA_038240915.1 Gemmatimonadales bacterium
TCGGGATCATCCTCGACGAGAAGAAGTCGCTTGCGACCCGCGCCGCCCTTGACCGTCGGCTGCACGACAGAAGGCGTTTCCGTAACCGTGGCGCCAAGCTCCTCGGGAAAATAGAGCGACATCGTGGTTCCTCGCCCCTCCGCCGGTTCCAGGCGGACCGCCCCTCGGTGGCGCTGCATCGATCCGTACACCATGGACAATCCAAGTCCGCTCCCGCGTCCGTAAGGCTTGGTCGTAAAGAACGGATCGAACACACGCGCCCGGATGTCCGAGGGAATGCCTTCGCCGGTATCCCGCACGCTCAGCACGCTCGATCGAGACCGCCAGGTCACCACCGTGAGGCATCGCGTCGCAAGCGTTGGTGGCCAGGTTGAGCAGCATCTCTTCGACCTGCTCCTGATCCACCGCGATGTTCGCGTCCGGCGCGGCAGCGGGGAGCGACAGGTGAATGTCGTCCGGGAGAAAGCGTCCGAGCACGGACCACGCGCCCAAGACCACCTCGGCTACGTGCGCCGGCCGGTGCTCGAGTGGGTCCGGCCGGCCGAACAGGTGCAGCTTGCGGATGAACGCAGCGCCGCGTCCGGCCGCACTCTCGATGGCCCGCAGCTCATGGGCTACGATGGCCGAAACAGTGGCAAGCTGGTCGCGAATCAGGGCAACCTTTCCCACGATGACGGTCCGCAGGTTATTGAAGTCATGCGCCACCCCGCCCAAGAGACGCCCGAGCGCTTCCATCTTCTGGGCCTGCTGGAGCTGCGCCTCCAGGGCCCGTCGTTCCGTCACGTCTTCGATGATGAGCTCGGTGTCCTCACCGACCGAGAGGCAGGCGATGCGAACCGTTCGCGGTGACTCGTCGGCTGCTCGCCACGTCCACTCCGCCGACTCCGGACAGTCCGACGATTCCGGTCCCCCGCGAGCGCCGCACCACGTCAGCATCGCCTCGCCATCCTTCGGGCCCGCGAAGCAATCCCGGATGTTCGCGTCCCACGAGATCCCCGGCCGGCTCGACGCCGATCATCCGCGCGAGCGCGGGATTGCCCGCAGTGATCCGGTGCTGCTGATCCAAGCGGCAGATACCATATGGCGCGTTGTCAACCAGCTCCTGATATCGTGCGCTCTGGGCCCGGTCCCGCTCGAGACAGCTGCGGATGGCCTCGTCGAGCGCCAGGGAGAGCGCCGCCAATTCGTCGCCTGCTTTCGGCGTGGGCTGCTGGCCTGACTCGAGCCTGGCGATCAGGGTCCGGACCCGGCGGGTGACAGAGGCGGCGGTGATGCTCCGCATGCGCACCGAGACCAGCGCCAGCAGCGCCCACGCCGTGAGCACGAATCGCCACGCGGTCGCCTGCGCCGCGCGCACCGTCCGCTCCCACGCCGAGCAGCAGCACAGCGATCGGCACTCCCTCCCGGTCCCGAACGGCCGCCGGCACGATCGAGAGGAGCCGGCCGCCGGCCAGCACGCTTCGCTGTTGGCCCGCCCACGTCGTGCGAGCGGCCCGGGCCAGCAAGGGACGCAGCGTGGGCCGGTCCGCATCGGTGGCGACGGTGCAGCCGGTGTCACAATGCAGGCGGAGCAGCGCGGCGAATCCGACCGCGGGATGGGCGCTCCGCAGCAGGGCGAGCTGAGGCGCGATGCCGGCCACAGGAGAAGCGCTCTGTTGCCAGAGCAGGCCCACGTCGGTTGCGGCGCTGACCGTGACCGGTAGGTAGCTGGCGTACCGTTCGTGCAGGCCGACGCGGAGCACCGCGAGCGTGGCCGAGGAAGCCATGACACCGACGCCGATGCCGAACACCCCGAATCCCGCGAGCGTGAGCCTGTTGGTGAGGCCGATCCTCCGGGCCTGGCCGGCCAGCACCAGCGCGGCGGCCAGCGCGGGAATGACTCCGCCGGCCAGAAGCAGGAGCGCCAGAGGTCGGGGCAGCACGGAGAGCAGCGCGGATACTGCCGCCTGGCCGAGGGTGCCAGGCAGATTTGCGGCGGGGGGAGCGGGACACTGGCGTGCCTGAAGTGGCGTACCTTGTCCGAAACCACCGATCGCGACCGCTTCCTTCAAGACACAAACGAAACCGCCGCCGACCAATGACCGGTGCAACGGCGGTTTGCCCTCGATCAACACCATCACCGGCTTCACGCCGCCGCTTGGATTCATCACCCCGGTGCCGACGGTTCCTCTGTGTCGGGCTCGGGCGCACGCGGCCCGCCGACACGCTGCTGAGGCTTTCCCCAGGCCGCCATCAGCTCGGCGTCGTTCGCGAATCGGAACCGGTTCAGCCCATCCATGACCTTGACGATGGAACACCCACCCCTTACCCTCGGCTACAACTGCCTCGAGGGGCTCATCGCGATCGCTGCCGGCATCGTGGCCGGGAGCATCGCGCTGGTCGGCTTCGGCCTCGACAGCCTGATCGAGGTCTCCGCCAGCGCTGCGGCCATCTGGCGGCTCTACAGCGATCGCGACATCGGGCGCCGGGCACGGGCGGAGCACGTAACGCTCCGCATCATCGGCGCGCTCTTCCTGGCGCTCGCGGTGTACGTGGCAGCGGACGCCGTGCGCGCGCTCGTGGTGCGGGCTGCCCCGTCGGAGAGTGTGGTCGGCATAATGCTCGCCGCGCTCTCGCTCGCCGTGATGCCACTCCTTGCCCGGGCCAAGCGCCACGTGGCGTTCGCAATGGGAAGTGGCGCGCTCGCCGCCGAAGCAAGGCAGACCGCGTTCTGCACCTACCTCTCCGCCATCCTGCTGGCCGGCCTGCTGCTCAATGCCACCCTGGGCTGGTGGTGGGCGGATCCGGTCGCGGGCCTAGTGATGGTCCCGCTCATCGCGAAGGAAGGCCTCGAGGGCCTGCGCGGCCGCTCGGCCTGCGGCGACTGCTGCCCGTAGCCGGGGGACTTGCTCGCGAGATCGTAGGGGGATAGGGTTCCCCACATGAAGGCCCTCTTCGCCGCCCTCCTGCTGCTGTTCCAGCTCCAGCCCGTTTTCGGGACGGTGGCCTGCTTCGGGCTGCCCGCACGGGCGACCCAGCAGGAATGCAAGATGCCGGAGCACGGCCAGCCGCAGACGACGAGCATCGCGGTGTCCGGTGCCGCTGCCGCGAGCTGTCAGCTGGCGCCGATCTGCACCCCGGCGCCTCTGTCCATTCCAGGATTCTCCAGCAGGTTCGAGACCGCTGTGCCCCTTTCCTCCGGCGCGGCGACTCTCGCGGCGACGCTGCATCACGGTACCTCGCCAGCTCCTCCGTTTCACCCTCCCCGAGCCTGATCCCGACTACGGCTGAGTGATCGGCTGAGCGCTCGCGCTCGGCTGGCCCCGGCTGTACTCGCTATGCCCGCGGCCGATCGGCCGCGGGCACTGGTTCCCATGCCGGCACGGCCGGACATCAGGGCAATGCTTTCAGTCCCAGGGGTCGACCAGGAGGATGTCATGTCCCATCATTTCGCACGCTCGATCGGCGTCGCCGCGTCGATGGTCCAAGTGGCCATGCCAGCCGCGGGTTCCGGTCTGCAGAGGTTCGGCGCGCGATCATGCGAGCCTGAGGAATACCAAGTCGCCATCGTGCGCGATCGCCTCACGGATAGCACCCGGGTGGTGGCGTCGTTCACTGGCAGTTCCAGGCAATTCGGCCTCAGTTCGCAAGCCTGGCTCGGGGTCTCGTTCAGCTTTCCAGGCGCTCGACTTCTGGCGCCCCCCGTGCGCACCTTCGCTAAGGGGCGAGGGGAGATGCGTTGGTACGATATCCCCTCGCAGGCCTTCGCACGTCTCGCCGGAGCGCCGGAGCTCATCTTCACGGTCGGCCGCGCACGATTCCACGTGAGAGATCGGATGGAGATGTTTCGCGAGGTCGTTCGCCGGATGACGCCGTCCGCGCGAGGATGGCAATGACGCCGATCCTTTCACCCCGGGGCTGGAGAGCCGCCACCGTGGTCGCGATCTCCGTCGCTTCCCGCCTGTCCGCGCAATCCCTGCCGGCCCGGGACACCACACTCGCCCGACTCACCGCCGAGGCGATCGCCACCAATCCTTCACTCGACGCGAGCCGGGCGATGGCGCGGGCCGCTGGCGCCCGGATCCACCCGGCGGGAGCCCTTCCCGATCCGATGGTGAGCGCCGGGGTCATGGACCTCACCCTCCCGCGGTTCGCTTTCCGGGAGAGCGACTTCACCGAGGTGGACCTCGAGCTGTCGCAGGAGTTTCCCTGGCCGGGCACCCTCGGGGCCCGGACGCAGGCCGCCCGCGCAGAGGTCCGGGCGCGGGAGGCCGACGTCGGCACGAAGCGGCGCGAGTTAGCAGTCCAGATCGCTCAGTTGTACTACCGGCTCCGTTACGTGATCACGGCCCGCACGACCCTGCAGCGCCAACGGGGCCTGCTCGCGGTGGCGGTGGAGATTGCGACCGCCCGCTACGCGACCGCCTCCGCACCCCAGAGCGATCCGCTCCAGGCCCGGGTCGCGGTGGCCCGCCTCGATGCGGAGGATGCCGATCTGGCCGATCAGGAGGCGACCCTCCGCGCCCGGCTCAAGGCGCTCCGGAACGTCAGCGGTCCTGAGACGCTCAAAGTAGAGCCGATCCGTCCGGACACGGTGCCGCTGGGCCGACACGATGGCAGGGCTCCACGCGGCGCGCCGGACTCGCTCTCACTGCACCCCCGCCTGCTGGCGAGGCAGGCGGCGCTGGAGGCGGCCGAGCGGACGGTGCGCGTGGAGCAACTCGGCGCGCGTCCCGACTTCAGCATCACCACCCGGTACGGCGCCCGCCCGCTCGGGTCCGACTTCTTCTCGGCCTTCGTCGGCCTTCGTGTGCCACTCTGGGCAGGGCGCAAGCAGCACCGACTGGCCGACGCGGCGCGGGCCGATGCCGATGCCGCCCGGGCCGCACTCGCGGAGGAACGCGCCGCACTCGACGCCGACCTGAGCAGCGCGCTCGCAGGAATTACGAGCGGCGAGACCCGGCTCCGTCTGCTCACGACGCAGGTCATCCCCGCGGCCGAGGCCACCGTGGAGGCGGTGCTCCGGAGCTACCGGGTCGGGCAGGCGCCCTTTCTCAATGTGCTCGCGGCCGAAGACTCGTTATACCGTGCCCAGCTCGACGCGGGCATGGTGGCTGCGGAGCACCTCATCCACCTCGTCATGCTCGAGCAGCTCCTGCTTCGGGAGGAAGCGCCATGAACTGGCCCTGGACCGTCGCACTCGCCCTCGGCCTGGGAGTGGGCGTGAGCGCGTGTGACAAGAAGGCGGACACGTCCGGTCAGAACATGGCCGGCATGAAAGGCATGGAGGGGAAGAATGGCACGGAGGGTATCCAGGAGAGCCAGAGAATGGGGTCGATGGAGGGCATGGAACGCGGCTCCGGGGACAGCGCAACCGCAGGAGCCGCCGTCCCCGTGGACCGAGCCGGCGCAGGCCGTCTGGGCATCACCTTCGCCCGGGCCGCGGTGCGGCCGCTCGGCCGGGAGACGCGGGTCGTGGGCATGCTCGCCTACGCGGAGCCGCGGCGCCAGTACGTGAACGCGCGGGTGATGGGCTGGGTCGAGCAGTTGTACGCCGACTACATGGGCAAGCCCGTTCGGAAGGGCGAGCCGCTCCTGGCCCTCTACTCGCCGGAGCTGGTGAGCGCGCAGGAGGAATATCTCTCCGCCCGGCGGCTCGGCGACGAGGCACTGACCGCTGCCGCGCGCCGACGGCTGGACCTCTGGAACATTCCCGAGGACCAGATCGATTCGCTGGAGCGCACCGGGAAGGCCCGGCGCACGATCCTGCTCCGGGCGCCGATGTCGGGCGAGATCGCCGAGAAGATGGTCACCGACGGGCAGGCCGTTCAGCCGGGGGAGAACCTGTTCCTGATCGCCGACCGAAGCGTGCTGTGGGTGGATCTGGCCGTGTACGAGATGGACGCCCGGTCCCTCCGCCTCGGTGCGCCGGTCTCCGTGTGGGTGGATGCCCTGCCCGGCAAGACCTACGAGGGCCGGATCACGTTCATCCATCCGACCGTGGACGAGAAGACCCGGACCCTCACGGCGAGAGCCGAGGTGGTGAACACGGACGGGGCACTCCGGCCCGGGATGTACGCCACGGCCATGATCCGATCGGCGGCGGTCAAGGCACTGACGGTGCCGACAGAGGCGGTGCTCCCGACCGGGACCCGGAACCTGGTCTTCGTCAATCGTGGCGACGGGCAGTTCATTCCACGCCCGGTGCAGGTGGGCGTTCATGGCGACTCGATGGTCGAGGTCGTGCAGGGGCTCAAGCCGGGCGATGAGGTGATCGCATCGGCGACCTACCTGCTCGATTCGGAGTCCAACCTCGGCGCCGCAATGCAGGGCTTGATGCTGCAGATGGGCATGGGGCTCAACATGGGCGGCATGCAGATGGGCGGAGAGCCGGCGGAGAAGAAGCCATGATCGCGAGCCTGATTGCCTGGTCCCTCTCGCGCCGGGGACTGGTGGCGGCCTTCGCCCTGGCGCTGCTGGTGGCAGGCGCCCTGTACGTCCGGTCGATGCCGGTGGACGCCATTCCCGATCTGTCGGATGTGCAGGTCATCGTCTACACCGACTATCCGGGCCAGGCGCCCCAGGTGGTCGAGAACCAAGTCACGTATCCGCTCGTGACGGCTCTCCTTGGCGTCCCGAACACGAAGGTGGTGCGTGGCCAGTCGATGTTCAGTACCAGCTTCGTCTACGTGATCTTCCAGGAGGGCACCGATCTCTACTGGGCCCGCTCCCGGGTGCTCGAGCGCCTGAACGCGGTGCAGTCGAAGCTGCCGGCTGCCGCGAAGACGGAGTTGGGGCCCGACGCGACCGGCGTCGGGTGGGTGTACCAATACGCGATCGAGGGCACGGGCTACTCGCCGGCGCAGCTCCGCACGATCCAGGACTTCCAAGTCCGGTATGCGCTGCAGGGCGTGCCAGGGGTTGCCGAGGTCGCGAGCATCGGTGGCTTCGTCCGGCAGTATCAGGTGCTGCTGGACCCGGCCCGCCTGCAAGCGTTCGGGGTGACGGCCCAGCAGATCGTCGAGGCCGTGCGGGGCGCCAACCAGGACGTGGGTGCCCGGACAGTGGAAGTCGCCGGCAGCGACTACGCGGTCCGGGGGCTCGGCTACTTCCGCGGCATGGACGACATCGCCAACGTCGCCGTCGGCTCGGGTGCCGGCGGCCGCCCGCTTCGCGTGGGTGACGTGGCGCAGGTGACGATCGGGCCCGATCTCCGCATCGGCATCGCGGAGCGGAACGGCCGGGGCGAGGCCGTGGGTGGCGTGGTGGTGATGCGGGTGGGCGCCAACGCGCTCGATGTGGTGAACCGGATCAAGGCAAAGCTGGCCGAACTCGCGCCATCCCTTCCGCCCGGCGTGCGGGTCGTCTCGACGTACGACCGCACCGAGCTCATTCACCGCTCGATCGCGACGCTCTACCGCACGCTGATCGAGGAGTCGCTCATCGTAGGCCTCGTCTGCGTCGTCTTCCTCCTCCATGCCCGAAGCGCGCTCGTCGCCATCGCCACGCTCCCGCTCGGCATCCTGGCCGCGCTCGCCCTCATCCGGTGGATGGGCATCAACGCCAACATCATGTCGCTCGGCGGCATCGCCATCGCGATCGGGGCCATGATCGACGCGGCGATCGTGATGATCGAAAACCTCCACAAGCACATGGAGCGCGACCCGGACCGACCGCACTGGGAGCGGGTCCTCGCCGCCTCGAGGGAGGTCGGACCGGCCCTGTTCATGTCGCTCCTGATCATCACGCTGTCGTTCCTGCCGGTGTTTACCCTGGAGGATCAAGAGGGCCGGCTGTTCCGGCCGCTGGCGCTGACCAAGACGTTCGCCATGGCCGCGGCGGCGATCCTCTCGGTGACCGTGGTTCCCGTCCTGATGGGGTTTCTGGTTCGGGGGCGCATTCGTCCTGAATCGGCGAACCCGCTCAATCGCTGGGCCGCGCGTGCCTACCGTCCGGTGCTCCGCTGGGCGCTCAGGGCGCGTGGGCTGGTGATCGCCGGCGCGCTCGTGGTGCTCGGACTGACACTCGTTCCGTTCAGCGGGCTCGGCAGCGAGTTCATGCCGCCGCTGCGGGAGGGGAGCCTGATGTACATGCCCAATATCCTGCCGAGCGTCTCGCTCACCCAGCAGCGGCGGCTGCTCCGGGTGCAGGACAGCATCCTGATGAGCTTTCCGGAGGTGGAGTCCGTCTGGGGCAAAGCGGGCCGCGCCAACACGGCGACCGACTGGGCGCCGGTCTCGATGGTCGAGACCACCGTAAACTTGAAGCCGCCCTCCGAGTGGCGGCCCGGCATGACCCAGGACGCCCTCATCGCCCAGATGGACCGGTCGCTTCGGATCACCGGTGCGGTAAACAGCTGGACCATGCCGATCAAGAACCGCACCGACATGCTCTCCACCGGGATCCGGACGACGCTGGGCATCAAGATCTACGGTCCTGACCTTGAGGTGATCCAGCGGATTGGCGGCGAGATCGAGGGCGCCCTGTCTGGGCTCCGCGGGACCGCGAGCATCTACGCCGAGCGGTCGTTCGGCGGCCGGTACTTGGACATCAGGCCGCGAGCCGAGGCGTTGGCCCGTTACGGTCTCTCCACGGGCGACGTGCAAGAGGTCCTGGGGATGGCGCTCGGTGGTGACCAGGTGACGACCACCGTGGAAGGCCGTGAGCGCTTCCCGGTGCAGGTCCGCTACGCGCGAGACTTCCGCGACAGTCCCGAGGCGATGGGGCGGCTGCTCGTGAGTGGGAAAGAGGGTATGCAGGTACCGCTCGCCCAGGTGGCCGACATCGGGTTCGCGCCAGGTGCGCCGATGATCCGGAGCGAGAACGGCTACCTCAATGATCTGGTCTCGATCGACGTCCGCGGCCGCGACGTCGGCGGGTACGTGGCCGAGGCCAAGGACATCGTGGGCCGTGAGGTCAAACTTCCCCCTGGCTACCGACTGGAGTGGAGCGGACAGTATGAGGCGCTCGAGCGGGTCAAGGCGCGGCTGCAGGTGGTGGTGCCGCTGACGCTGGCGGTCATCGCCCTCCTGCTGTACCTCAATTTCGGCAACGTGACCGAGGCGGCGATCGTCATGCTCTCGCTTCCATTCGCCCTGGTGGGTGGCGTCTGGGCGATGTGGCTGCTGAACTACAACCTCTCCATCGCGGTGGCGGTCGGGTTCATCGCGCTCGCGGGCGTGGCGGCGGAGACGGGCGTGGTCATGCTGCTCTACCTGGACCACGCCTGGGAGGACATCACCAGAGATGGGAGGACGCCCACCCGAGCCGAGCTGGTGCAGGCGATCGAGTACGGGGCCGTGAACCGGCTCCGTCCCAAGCTGATGACCGTGGCGGCGATCATGCTGGGCCTGCTCCCGGCGCTCTGGAGCCACGGCACTGGCGCCGAGGTGATGCAGCGGATCGCGGCACCCATGGTGGGGGGGATGGTGACCTCGACCATCCTCACGCTGATCGTAATTCCCTCGCTGTACTATCTCTGGCGTCGGCGAGGGCTGGAGGCCTCCGGGACCTCGATGGCCGGCTCCGGGGGGAGTGCTTCTGGGGAGCTGCCTGATCGCCTCTCGTTCACATCCTGACCGTCTTTCGACTAGGAGGGCCTGCAATGAGACCGATGCTGTGGATCGTGGTGATCGCCGCCATCGCTGTCGCGGCGTGCAAAGGAATGGATCAGGCGTCTGCCGGGGGACAGCCTGCCGGCCAGCCGGGCATGGGCAGCATGAATATGGACAGCATGCCGATGGGCGGCGACCACATGGGCATGGCTGGATCGGCGATGATGCCCATGATGCGGGCCCACATGGATTCGATGGTGCGCCTGTCGCCGGAGCGGATGTCGGCCATGATGACGGTGCACGACCGGATGATGTCGCAGATGATGGACCAGATGGGCGCCGATATGCGGAACATGAACATGAGCGGGGATACCAAATGGAATGCACTGGTGGACTCGGTGAAGGCAGACTTGGCGGATCTGCCCGGCCGCCAGGGCCCGGAGCTTTCCGCCCTGATGAAGGCGCACACCGAGCGCGCGCAACGGCTGATCGCTATGCACGAAGCGATGACGAAGGCGAGGTAGACGGTGAGCCACTCGGTGTCCCGAGTATGCTCCGGTTGTTGACCGTGACTCCGACGAGGTGGAGCCTCGTCCGCGCCGGGGTCGCTCGCTTCCCAAGCTGAACGTCGCCGGTTCGAGTCCGGTCGCCCGCTCTCCGCACCCCGAGCCCCGCATCGACTGACCGTCGGCGGGGCGTTCCTTTGCCGGCGTGCCGATCGGTGACCGCGCGACTGGCGGCGGCCCGGGCATCTCCTATCTTCCGGGCCGGTTGGCTCACCTACACATCCCCGGCCCTTCCGACCGCGACCCGAGCGTGCCCATGCCCGTCGCTCCCGAGCTCCTGTACCTGCTGGCGGGAGATCCCGCCGAGTTTGCCGAGGTCGTGGCCACCATGCAGCCGGCGGACGTCGCCGAGGCGCTCCGGGCGCTCCGTCCGGCGGCAGCGGCGCGCGTGATCGCGGCGCTGCCCTTCGACCTGGCCGTGCTGGTCCTGGACGCGCCGGAGCTGGAGAACCGGCTCGAGATCGTCCGCCTGCTGGATCCGGCAACCTTCGCCCCACTGGTGGGCGCGATGTCCGCCGACCAGCAGGCGGAACTGTTCCGCGAGATGCCCGAGGAGGAGCGCGCCCGCCGACTGCCGGGGCTGCACCCCAAGGCCCAGGAAGCGCTCCAGCTGGTGCTTCGCTATCCGCCCGAGTCCGCCGGCGGCATCATGACCACCGAGTTTCTCAGCGTGCCCGCCACCTGGACGGTCGAGGAGACCCTGCAGCTGATCCGCCGGGTCGGCGGAGCCAAGGAGACGGTGTACGCGGTCTACGTGGTGGATGCCGACGGCGGCAGGCTCCGCCACGTAGTCTCGCTCCGGGAGCTGATACTGAGCGACCGGACCCGGCGCGTGGCCGACGTGGGCAGTTCCCGGAAGCCGCTGACGGTCACCCCCCGGACCGACCGGGAGGACGTGGCGCGCCTGATCTCCAAGTACGACCTGCTGGCGGTTCCCGTGGTGGATACCCACGGCCGGATCCTCGGCATCGTCACCGTGGACGACGTGATTGACGCGCTGGTGGCGGAGACCACGGAGGACGTGCAGAAGTTCGGCGGTATGGAAGCGCTGGACGAGCCGTACATGGAGATCAGCCTCGCGCGCATGCTCCGGAAGCGGGCCGGCTGGCTGGCCGCGCTGTTCATCGGCGAGATGCTGACGGCCACGGCCATGGGGTACTTCGAGCACGAGATTGCCCGGGCGGTGGTGCTGGCCCTGTTCGTGCCGTTGATCATCAGCTCGGGGGGCAACTCGGGGTCGCAGGCCACCTCGCTGATCATCCGGGCCATGGCACTGGGCGAGGTGCGCCCGCGCGACTGGTGGCGGGTGGCGGTCCGGGAGCTGCCGTCGGGTCTCTGCCTGGGACTCTTTCTCGGCGCCATCGGCGCCTGCCGGATCCTGTTGTGGCAGCGGCTGGGCTGGTACGACTACGGCACGCACTACCTGCTGGTGGCGATGACGGTGTCGATCGCCCTGGTCGGCGTGGTGACGTTCGGGTCCCTGGCCGGCTCGATGCTCCCATTCGTACTCCGACGGCTCGGCTTCGACCCGGCGAGCGCCTCGGCGCCGTTCGTGGCCACGCTGGTGGACGTGACCGGGCTGGTGATCTACTTCTCGGTCGGACTGGTGATCCTGCGGGGAACGCTGCTGTGAGAGCGGCGGCTGAGGCGGCGGGTCCTTCCCTCGCCTAGATTTCCGCCCGCTCCTGGCACACCCGTTCCCGCACCCCCGAGCCGCGCGCGGCGCGGCTCCGCCCGAGGCCCAAGGAGATGGAGTGGCTCACCCGCTGCCTTCCGACGACGCCGAGTTCCTGACCCGCCTGCGCGGGGCGACCGACCTGCTCGAGCGGCTCGTCGCCGACCGCGCCTTGCTGGCGCAGGTGCCGCCCGAGGACCAACGGCGGCTGCTGCAGGCCGCCGGCCACGTCTACGCGCCCGATGCGGCCAGCCGGCGACAGCTGGTGCGGGCGAGCGCCCGCCGGCGCAAGGCCGAGCAGGTGGATCGCGAGGATCAGGCGCTCCGCCAGACCGGGATTCGCGCCCTCCGGCGACAGCCGGTGTACACCAGTCCGAACGTGTTCCCGCCGCCGGCGTTCGATCCCCAGGATGTTCACGCCCACCCTGAACCTCGCGAGACCGTCGAGCCGCAGCACTGCTACGTCTGCAAGGCGCACTTCAGCCTGCTGCATCACTTCTACGACCAGCTCTGTCCCCCGTGCGCCGCCTTCAATTTCGCCAAGCGGACGGAGCTGGCCGATCTCACCGGCCGGGTGGCGCTACTCACCGGCGGCCGGGTCAAGATCGGGTACCAGGCGGGACTCAAGCTGCTGCGGGCCGGCGCCCACCTCATCGTGACCACCCGGTTTCCGCGCGACTCGGCCGCCCGCTACGCGGGGGAGCCGGACTTCGATCGCTGGGGCCACCGGCTCGAGGTGTTCGGGCTCGACCTCCGCCACACCCCCAGCGTCGAAGCCTTCTGTCAGGAGCTCCTGGCCACCCGCGACCGCCTCGACTTCATCGTCAACAACGCCTGCCAGACCGTGCGGCGACCGCCCGCCTTCTACGAGCATATGATGGCGAGCGAGCGGGCGGCCGCCACCAGCCTGCCGCCGCCGGCGCGCCAGGTCCTGGTCGGCTACGAGCAGTGGCGCGCGGAGCACGTGCCCGAGCGCAACCGAATGGCCCTCACCCCTGCGGCCTTCGAGCGACGGCTGCCCAGCCTGGCCGGCATGGCGGACGCGCCCGAGCTCTCCCAGGTGCCGCTGCTCCCGGATGAGCACCGACCCGCCGGGCACCACTTTCCGGGCGGGCGGCTGGACCAGGACGGGCAGCAGGTGGACCTGAGGGACCGCAACTCCTGGCGGATGCTGATGGCCGACGTACCGTCGGTCGAGCTGTTGGAGGTCCAGCTGGTGAATGCCGTCGCCCCGTTCATCCTCAATGCCCGGCTCAAGCCGCTGATGCTGCGGACGCCGGGACGGGAGAAACACATCGTCAACGTCTCCGCGATGGAAGGGCAGTTCTACCGGAACTTCAAGACCACCCGCCACCCGCACACCAACATGGCCAAGGCCGCGCTCAACATGATGACGCGCACCTCGGCGGCGGACTACCAGCAGGACGGCATTCACATGAACAGCGTGGATACCGGCTGGGTGACGGACGAGGATCCGGCCGCCATCGCCGCGCGCAAGGTGGCGGAGCACCGCTTCCATCCGCCGCTCGACATCGTGGATGGCGCGGCGCGGATCGTGGACCCGATCATCGCCGGACTCAACTCCGGACAGCATGTGTGGGGTCAGTTCCTCAAAGACTATCGGCCGACGGACTGGTAGGCCCGTCCCACGCTCCGGATGCCGACCGAGCGGCGCCTCGCCTGCGGGAAAGCGCGCCGAGTGGCGGGAGATCGCACTGCGTGGGTCGGCCCGTACGAATAGATTCCCCCCGTGCCTCTCTCCACTCCCACCACCGGCAGCCCTCCCGATGCGCTCGAGCGCGCCCTCCACGAACGCTTCGGCCTCCGCGCCTTCCGCCCCGGCCAGCGCGAGGCCGCCATGGCCGTGCTCGAGGGTCGCGATCTCGTGGCCGTCATGCCGACCGGTGCCGGCAAGTCCCTCTGCTTCCAGCTTCCCGCGCTCCTGGTCGAGGGCACCACGCTCGTAGTCTCCCCGCTGATCGCCCTGATGAAGGATCAGGTCGATGGGCTCCGCGCCCGCGGGATCGCCGCGGCGGCACTCCACTCGGGCCTGATGTCGCACGAGCGGGCCGCCGCGGAGTCCGACCTGGCCGCCGGCCGGCTCAGCCTGCTGTACGTCGCCCCCGAGCGACTGGGCAGCGAGCGCTTTCGCCGGCTGCTGCAGCAGGCCCGTCCGGCCCGGCTGATCGTCGACGAGGCTCACTGCATCAGCCAGTGGGGACACGATTTCCGCCCCGATTACCGGCGGCTGGCCGGGTTCCGCACCGAACTCGGCGTGCCCGCGGCGGCCTTTACCGCCACGGCCACGCCCGACGTCCGGGCGGACATCGCCACGCAGCTCGGGCTGCAGGATCCACTCGACCTGATCACCGGCTTCGAACGCCCCAACCTGACGCTCGCGGTCGAGCCGTGCCGCAGCCGGGAGGACAAGCAGGCGGCGCTCGGCCGGCTGGTGGCGGACATGGGCACGCCCGGCATCGTCTACGCCGCCACCCGGAAGACAGTCGAGCTGTGGGCCGACGCGCTGGCGGGCCAGGGGCTGCGGACCGGCCGCTACCATGCCGGGCTGTCGGACGAGGAGCGCTCCCGCGCGCAGGAGGACTTCCTGGCCGGGCGAATCGATGTGATCGTCGCGACCAACGCCTTCGGCATGGGCGTAGACAAGGCCGACATCCGCTTCGTGGCCCACGCCGAGCTGCCGGGCAGCGTCGAGGCGTACTACCAGGAGGCGGGCCGCGCCGGCCGCGATGGCCAGCCCTCGCGCTGCACGCTGCTCTTCTCGCCCGCCGATACGCGGACCCAGGAATTCTTCATGACGGGGGCCAACCCGTCCGGTCAGATGCTCCGCTCCGCGTGGCGGCTGCTGGGCGAAGGTCTCGACGAGGATGCGATCACCGGCCGGCTGGGGCAGGACGCCGCCACCTCCATGGCGGCCGGCACGGCCGCCCGACTGCTCCGGCGGGCCGCGGAGTCGGCCGGTACCGCGCCGGGGGCGGGGCCAATGCCGCTCGACGACGGCGTCCGGGCGCTCAAGGCGCGGCGCGATCGCGAGCGGCTCGACACGATCGTGCGCTATGCCTTCTCGCGCGGGTGCCGCACCCGGTTCATCTACGACTATTTCGCCGGCGGCGCACGGGGCGGCGCCGCCCCGCGCTGCGGGGTGTGCGATGTCTGCCTCGGCTGGGGCCGGCGCGACGGCCGCGCGCTCGATGACGCGGAGCTGCTCCGGGTCCGGATCGCGCTGTCAGGCGTGGGCCGGCTGTCGGGCCGCTTCGGCGTCGAGCGGATCGCGCAGGTGCTCACCGGCAGCCGGGTGCGCGAAGTCCTGGAGCGCGGGCTGGACCGGGTGCCGACCTACGGCAAGCTGTCCGACCTCCCGCTCAACGCCGTGAAGGATCTCCTCAACGCGCTGGCCGATGCCGGCCTGATCGAGCGGCAGGGCATCGAAGGCGGCCGGCCCGGCGCCTTCGTCCTGGCCTTGACCGCGGAGGGGCGGGAGGTGGCCATGGGTACGGTCCGGCCCGAGCTGGCCCTGCCGTCGCCGTCGGCCGCGCGGGGGTCACGGGCGCGACGCTCCCAGGCCGGCCAGGCGGGGCAGGGCGGGGATGCCGGCGCGAACCCATCTTCGCCGGCTCCCGATCCGGACCTGCTTGCGCGGCTCAAGACCTGGCGGGCCGAGGAGGCGCGGCGAAAGGCCATGCCGCCCTACGTCATCTTCCATGACCGCACGCTCGCCGAGGTGGCCGCCAGCCGCCCGCGCGACCTCGCCGGTCTCCGACGGGTGCCCGGCATCGGCCCCGCCAAGCTCCAGGCCTATGGCAGCACCCTGCTCGCCCTGTTGGGGGAGGCCTGAGAAGTCACTTGCGGCCCTAGGATGGAAGTGGTTCGGGGCCTTGAATTTACCGGCAATCCGGGCGATCTTCCGGGCTCGCAGATGACCCCAGCTCAGGAAGGTGCGGACGGATGATACGCGTGACGGGAGTCCAGCCCGAATCGATCGCGGAGGAGCTCGGTCTGTCCGTCGGCACCGAATTGCTCGCGGTCAACGGGCGCGAGCTCGAGGACTTTCTCGACTGGGAGTTTCTCACGGCCGAGGAGGAGTTCCTGCTGCATGTGCGCCAGCCGGACGGCGAGGAGATCGAGTTCGACATCGAGCGCCCACTGGGGGAGTCGCTCGGGGTGTCGCTGGAGCCGGCGCGAATCCGTCGCTGCGCCAACCGGTGCGACTTCTGCTTCGTGGACGGCCTGCCCGACGGCCTGCGCGACGTGCTGTACATCCGCGACGACGACTACCGGCTCTCCTTCCGCTACGGCAATTTCGCCACCCTGACCAACCTGAAACCGAAGGACGTGGAGCGGATTATCGAGTATCGCCTGTCGCCGCTGTACGTGTCGGTCCACGCCACCGATCCCTCGGTCCGCCGCTACCTGCTGCGGAACCCCACCGCCCCCGAGATCCTGCCGCAGCTCCGGCACTTCGCCGTCCACGGGATCGAGTTCCACACCCAGATCGTCATGTCACCCGGGGTGAACGACGGAGCGGTGCTGGAGCAGACGCTGGCCGAGCTGTACGGGTTCGGACCGGCGATTCTCGGCTGCTCGGTGGTGCCGGTAGGCCTGACCGAGTTCAGCAAGCATCACCTGGTCCGCGAGCCCACGGCGGCCGAATGCCAGGCGGCCATCCGCCTGGTGGAGGCGCGTGCCGCCATCGCGCGGCGGGAGCGCGGGGTCCATTGGGCGTTCGGCGCCGACGAGCTCTACGTCCGCGCCGGGGTCGAGCTCCCGCCGGCCGAGATCTACGACGGGTTCGACCAAGTGGAGAACGGCGTCGGCAGCGTCCGCTGGCTGCAGCGGCAGATCGAGACCGGGGCCGAGGAGCTGCAGGGCTGGGCGGGACGCCGAATCGGCGTCGTCACCGGCACCGCCATGGGCCAGCTGATGCCGATGGTGCTCGCGCCGCTGGCCCGCGCCACCGGCGCATCGTTCGAGCTGATCCCAGTCGTCAACACCCTGTTCGGTGCCTCGGTCACGACCGCCGGGTTGCTCCCCGGCACCGCGCTGCAGGAGGCGCTGGGCGGCCGCCGCGATCTCGACCTCGCGCTGCTGCCGGGCGAGGCCGTCAACGACGACGGCCTTTTCATGGACAGCATGAGCCTGGACCTGCTCTCGGCCGCCGTGCCGATGGAGCTGCGGCTCTCCAAGGACTTCATCGACGCCCTCCAGGTATCGGCCGCGGCATGAACAAGCCCACCGTGGCGATCGTGGGCCGCCCCAACGTCGGCAAGTCCACACTGTTCAACCGCATCATCGGCGGACGGCCGGCCATCGTCTCCGACCGGCCGGGCACCACCCGCGACCGCCACTTCGGCGACGCCGAATGGCAGGGACGGCAGTTCTGGGTGGTGGACACCGGCGGCCTGGTGCCCGAGTCGGACGACTCGATGGATCGGGCCATCCGGCAGCAG
Organism: Gemmatimonadales bacterium; assembly: GCA_038240915.1. Classification (GTDB taxonomy): domain Bacteria; phylum Gemmatimonadota; class Gemmatimonadetes; order Gemmatimonadales; family GWC2-71-9; genus CAVVWJ01. The sequence goes on from JBBRGH010000018.1 coordinate 17,240, forward strand.
GTGGATTTTGCGCTGGCCGAATCGGACGTGGTGCTCTTCGTGGTGGACGGCCGCGACGGGCTCAATCCGGTGGATCGGGCCATCGCGGAGCGATTGCGGCGGGCGCAGCGGCCGGTCGTCCTGGCGGTCAACAAGCTCGACGACCTCGAGCGCAGCACGGCCCAGTTCGACTTCTACCAGCTTGGCTTCGGCGATCCGCTGGGCGTGAGCGCGTCGGTGGGGAAGGGAAGCGGAGATCTGCTCGACGCCGTGGTGAAGCGGCTCCCGCCGTTCGACCCGGCCGAGCTCGAGGCCGCGATCAACGTCGCGGTGGTGGGACGGCCGAACGCGGGCAAGTCGTCGCTCGTCAACAAACTGCTGGGAGAGGAGCGGCACGTGGTGGCCGCCGAAGCCGGCACCACACGCGACGCGATCGACTCGCTCTTGCGGTATCGCGGAAAGAGCCTCAAGTTCATTGACACCGCTGGCTTACGGCGTCGCGCTAAAGTGGAAGATGACCTCGAATTCTATTCCACCCTGCGGACCGAGCGGGCGATCGAGCGGGCGGAGGTGTGCGTGCTGGTCATCGACGCCACGCTGGGCATGCACAACCAGGATCTCCGGATCGCCACCCAGGCCTGGGAGCAGGGCTGCGGGCTGATCGCGGTGGTGAACAAGTGGGACCTGGTGGAGGAGAAGGACGCCAACACCGCGCGTCGGGGGCAGGAGGAGTTGATCGAGAAGGCGCCGTTCCTCCGCTACGTGCCGTTCGTCTACGTCTCCGCGCTCACCGGCCAGCGGGTCCGGAAGATTCTCGACCTGATCCTCGAGGTGGCCGAGGGCCGGGAACAGCGGGTGCCGACCGCCGAGGTGAACCGGGTGCTGACGTCCCTGCTCGAACGCAACTCGCCGCCCCAGAAGCCGGGCGAGGAGGTCAAGCTGCTGTACGCCTCCCAGATCGCGGTGGCGCCGCCGACCATCGCCATCGTCAGCAACCGGCCGGACGATGTGCCGGAGCCGTATCAGCGATATCTGGTGCATGGATTTCGCGCGGCCTGGCCCTTCACCGGCTCGCCGCTCCGCCTCAAGTTCACTCGGCGGGGATCCCGGCGTTGAAGCCGGCGTTGGCGTGGCTGCTCGCGTCGTATCTGCTCGGAGC
>JBBRGH010000019.1:0-17980 GCA_038240915.1 Gemmatimonadales bacterium
CAACACCTCGCGCCTGCAGGCCTATGACCGGGACAACAAGCTGCTGGCGGACGTGCCGGTGCCGGTGCGGGCCGATCCCGACGACTACAGTCTGGTGGGGGTGACTTTTCAGGATCCGGTCATCGCGCGGGTGGTCCTGACACTGGGTGAGGTGCCGCTCGGCGCGGGGATCGACGACCTCACCAACGGCGGAAACGGGGACGTGGTGGTGCTGGACGACTTCATCTACAGTGAGCCCCAGGCCGATGCCGTAGGCGCGCTGCGGGCACTGGGGCACCGGGGAGCAACGGCGCTCCCGCGCGGGATCACCGCGGGGTGATCGGACGCGGGTTCCCTTTCCATGCGTCACGGCCGGCTCGGGCGGTCCCCGACCTCCCTAGCCCGCCGTCCCACCCGCCCTTCCTCCGCCAGCAGCACTCGCTCGATCCGCCGGTCCGGCACGAACCAGAGCAGTGCCACCGCCACGTAGAGCGCCCAGGCGATCCACGGCTGCCAGAACGCCGCCGCCACGGCAGCCAGGTACATCAGCCGGGACGCCAGGCCTTTCCGGTCGGCCCCCACGGCCCGGGCCAGTGGGGCCGCCTCCGCTCCGTTGGCCGCCACGATCGCCTGCTGCAGCACTAGATAGGAATAGCCGGCCGCCAGCAGCACCATACCGTACAGGGCCGTCGGCGCGGCCGCGAAGTGATTTTGGCCCATCCAGCCGGTGCAGAACGGAATCAGCGACAGCCAGAACAGCAGTAGCAGGTTGGCCCACAGCACCCGGCCGTTCACGAGGCGGCAGGTGTGCAGCAGGTGGTGATGGTTGTTCCAGTAGATCCCGACGTTCACGAAGCTGAGCACGTAGCTCAGGAAGACCGGCAGGAGGGGCCGGAGGGCCACCAGGTCGTCGCCGTGCGGCACCTTCATCTCCAGCACCATGATCGTGATGATGATGGCGATGACGCCGTCGCTGAACGCCTCCAGGCGGCCCCGGCCCATCAGAACGCGGCGGCGGCCTTCGCGGCTACCGACGCCGCGAGGAGCAGCGCGGTGCCGACGAGACTGACGGGCAGCGGGAGCGGACGCCTCATGGGATCGTCTCCTGGAGTTAGGCCAGCACAGCCGCCACCTGATCCATCAGCTGGCTGGGACTGAACGGCTTGCGCAGGAACGGCGCCCCCTCGGGCACCAGCTGGCGGGCGACGATGGCCTCTCCGATGTCGCCCGACATGTAGAGCACCGGGAGCTGGGGATACCGGGCTTGCAGCGCGTCGACGAGCTGGCGGCCGTTGAGCCGCGGCATCAGCACGTCGGTGAGCACCAGGTCGAGCCGGACGGGGTTGCCGTCCAGCATCTCGAGCGCCTCGGCGCCGTCTTCGGCCGCGATTACCTCGTAGCCCTCCGACCGGAGGATCCGGGTCACCAGCTCGCGCACCGCGGGCTCGTCCTCCACCACCAGCACGGTGGCCGCGGCTTCGGTGCCCGCCAGCGCGCCGGGGGCGGTCCGGTCCTCCGGATCGGCCGGCTCCGCGGCCATCGACTCTGCATTCGCCGGCCAGTAGATCCTCATCGTGGTGCCCTGCTCCGGCGCGCTCTCCCCCCAGACGAATCCGCCGTGCCGCTTGACGATCCCGTACACCATGGAGAGGCCGAGGCCGGTACCCTCGCCCACCTCTTTGGTGGTGAAGAACGGCTCGAAGGCGCGGGCAAGGGTGACCGGATCCATGCCGCGCCCGGTGTCGCTCACGGTCATCAGGACGTAGCGGCCCGGCGCCGGCGCGCCCTCGCCCTCGCCGGTGCCGGAAGGGCCGATCTCGGCGTTCTCGACCCCGATGGTGATCGTGGCGCCGGTCTCCGTGGCGTCGCGGGCGTTGCCGACCAGGTTGATCAGCACCTGTTCCACCTGCGTCGGATCCACCGTGACCCGGCAGGCATCCTTGGCGCCGCTGATGACGAGCGCCTTGTCCGGCCCCAGGAGCTGCCGGAGCACCGGGCCGAGGCCCACCGCCAGGGTGTGGAGATCCACCACCCGCGGCTGGGTCACCTGCTTGCGGGAGAAGGTCAGCAGCTGATGGGTGATCCGAGCCGTCCGCTCAGCGGCCGTCAGCACCACCCGGAGATCGGCGGCCTCCGGGTGTTCCGGCCCCAACGCCCGGAGAATGAATTCGCCGAAGCCGAGGACGGTGGTCATCTGGTTGTTGACTTCATGCGCCACGCCACCGGCCAGGGTTCCCACCGACTGCAGCCGCTCCGCGTCGCGCAGGCGCCGCTCGGTCCGCCGCTCCGCGGTCACGTCCCAGCACATGAGCACCGCGGCGATCACGTCGCCCTGCGCGTCCCGGACCGGGGCGGCGTTGGCCACCAGTTCGGTCCGCCGCCCGCTCGCGTCCTCGATCACCACGGTCTCGTAGGCCACCACCTCGCCCCGCCGGAGCGCGCGGGTCAGCGGCCAGTCCTCGGACGCGACCGGGCGGCCGACCGGATCGACCGACCGCCACCGGTGGGCGTAGCTCTCGATCGCGTCGGGCGCGACGATCGGACCGAAGATCTGGCGCACCCGCTCGTTGACAAAGGTGACCCGTCCGCTGGCGGCGTCGGCGAGAATGATGGCCGCCGGCGACTGTTCGAGCACGGTGAACAGCTGGCGCCGCTCCGCGTCGCGCTCGACCGCCAGCCGTTCGGCCGCGCCGCGCGACTGGACGAGGTCGGTCACGTCGGTACCGGACACGAGCACACCATTGGCCTCGCCGACCGGCCCATGCATCGGCTGGTAGACGAAGTTGATATACCGGGTTTCGAGGGCCGCCTCCGGGGCGCGCCGCATCGCCAGCGGAAGCTCGTTGCCGACGAACGGCACCCCGGTGCGGTAGACCTCTTCCAGCAGCTCGAAGAAGCCCTGGTCCTCGACCTCGGGGATCGCGTCGCGTACCCGCTTCCCGATCACCGGCCGGTCGCCGATCAGCCGCTGGTAGGCGCTGTTGGTCAGCTCGAACACGAGCTCCGGACCGCGGAGCACGGCCAGGAAGGTGGGCGAGAGCTCGAAGATGCGGGCCAGCTGCCGGCGCTCGAGATCCCGCTCGGTCGCCGCCAGTTCGGCCGCGCGCCAGGCCCGCCGCACCTGGCTTTCGGCCCGGGCGCGCTCGAGCCCGTGGGTGATCTCCCGGCCGACCTGCTCCAGGAAGGTCTGCGTGTCCTCGTCGGGGGCCAGCCGCGGATTGAGGCCCGCGACCAGGAGGCCGGCGGCCCCGGGCAGGTGGAGGCCCGCGACCAGCGGCACCACCAGCGCCTGTCGGACCGGGTCCGGAGCCGGCTCGCGGCGAATCTGTCCCAGCCCGGCGGTGTCGACCAGCAGCGGCGTCTGGCCGCGCAGTGCCTGGGCCACGGGCAACGGGGCACCCGCCGTCAGCTCGAGGGTCGGCTGGGCCGCCCGGTGGCCGGTGGGCAGGCCGACCGACCAGGCCAGCTGCAGGACGTCCCCGCCCGGGCCGGCGAGGTAGAGCAGCGCGAACGGGACGTCCTCGGGATGGGCCTCCAGGACCGCCGCGGCGGCTTCCATCACCTCGGCCTCGGTCTCCGTCTGGAGCGCGCGGGCCGCCAGCTCCTGCAGCAGCCGGGCGCGCCGCTCCGTCACCACCCGCCTGGTCGTCTCCTGCACCGTCACCAGCACGCCGCCAACGCCGCCCTCATCATGGAGAATCGGGCTGTAGCTGTAGCTCCAGTACACATCCTGCACGTGGCGGCCGCGGGTGATCGGCACCAGGTGGTCCTCGTGCCAGGTAGCGTCGCCGCCCGCCATGACCGACTCGACCTCGGCGCCGATCACCGGCCAGATCTCGGCCCAGCACTCGCGTCCCCGCTGGCCCAGGGCGCTGGGGTGCCGGTCAGGCCCCAGGCTCCGGCTATAGGCGTCGTTGTAGAACTGGATCAGCTCGGGGCCCCACCAGATGAACATCGGGTGGCGGGTGCTGAGCAGCAGGGCGACGGTGATGCGCAGGCTGTGGGGCCAGCTGTCTACCGGGCCCAGCGGAGTGGCGCTCCAGTCGAATGCGCGGATCCGCTCGCCCATTTCGCCGCCGCCCAGCAGGGCCTGGCGGGCCCGATCGTCCGTCGTGGGTGCGGTCACGCGGACGGCTCCCGCGCGGGGTGGAGCTCGAGGAAGCGGCCCAGCGTCTCGGCCACCGCTTGGGGCTGTTCGTCCGGCGCGAAGTGCCCGCAGTCGGCAATCTCGGCGCCCCGCACGTCACGCAGGCCGCCGTGGCGGAGGCCTTCCAGATAGCGGTCGAGACCGAGGCCCGGATCCTTGCTCCCGCGGAGGTAGAGCACCGGGGTGTCCACCGTCTGTCGCTCGACGGCGATGTTGTTCCGCTCGTCCTCGGGAAACCCGCGGTACCAGTCGAAGCCGGCCCGGAGCGCGTCCGGACGGGCGTACGCCTCCGCGTAGCGGGCCCGCGCCTCGGGCGGCACGCCGCCGGGCGTGGCGGAGAGCCGGTCGTAGAAATAGCCGAAGTAGTCCGCCTGGCGTCCCTGCACCAGCGTTTCGGGCAGTCCGGGGATGGCATGAAAGCCGAAGTGCCAGATGGCCGGGTTGCGCTTGATGTCGAGCCAGGGGGCCACGCCGGGCACCGCCACGTTCATGATGCCGGCCCGGCGGAGGGCGCCGGGGAAGGCGTGGAGAAACGCGTACACGATCTGTCCGCCGACGTCGTGGCCCACCAGGCTCACCTGCTCGAGCCCGAGCGCCGCAATGACGCCGCGGACATGCCGCGCGAGGGTGCGCTTGTCGCCTGAGGGAGGGGGCGTAGCAGAGCCGCCGATGCCGGGGAGATCGATGGCGACGACGTGGGCCCGGTCGCGGAGCAGATCCATGATCCGCTCGAAGGCGGCCCAGCTCTCCGGCCAGCCGTGCAGGAACAGCACGGCCGGGGCGCCCGGCGCGCCGCCCTCGACTACGTGAACCGGGACGCCTTCGGACTGGACCTGGCGGTGGCGGAGGAGCGCTTCCGGAGCGGGCTGCATCCCAGGCAAGATAGCACGGCCTCAGGGGTCCTGATCGCCCCAGTGCGCCGCCCCGCCATGTAACGATCCGCCGGGCCCTGCCCCGGTGCGAAGAGCTGCGCTCCAGCACCCGAGCGGTGTGGTCATCATGCCGGCGCACCGGGTTGCGGATGGCACGGGAATGCGACCCTGCCACTCGGTGTCGATTTTCTCGTCGCGGTCAGGATCCCCACACTTGAGTGCCCCCACCCCGCGGGCGATAGTGCTCGCATCTTCACCTGGAGAGCCTTTGCCGTCCTCGACGGGGAGTCGCCGGGCCATCGATGTCGTTCCGTTCGCCGCGGCCTGCGCCGTGGTGTCGGCGGTGCTGTTCTCCGCTTGCGCCGCGGGTGCGCGCCCGGCATCGTCGCCGGCGCCGGAGATCGAGCTGGGGCGGCCGCCGGACGCGCCCGAGCGCTCGTCCGAGGCGCGGGCTCGCGCGCCGCTGGTGCCCCGGGTGGACAGCGTCGCGCTCGAGTTCGCCGTCACTGCGCGCCTGGCCCACGAGCCGCTCACCCGCGCCCTCGCCCGGCGCACCCGGAACCCCGCCATGGCCGAGCGGGCGGCCTGGGCCGTGACCCGGGAGGCGGGACGGATCAAGGTGAGTCCAAGCCTGCTCGCGGCCGTGCTTCTGATCGAGAACCGGCAGCTCGATTCCACCGCGGTGAGCAGCCAGGGCGCGATCGGGCTGATGCAGGTGATGCCGATCCATGCCGGCAGCTACGGCTGCGGCTCGGCCGACCTGACGCGCGTGGACGCCAACATCTGCCACGGCGCCCGGATCCTCCATCTGTACCTGGTGCGCTCGCGCTCCGTCACCGTGGCCCTCCGCCGCTACAACGGCTGCGTCAGCGGCGCCAACACCCCCCGCTGTTCCCGCTATCCGGTCCAGGTGCTGCGGACCGCGGCCCGGCTCCGGCGCGAGATTCTCGCCAGCGCCACCGAGGCCGACCGGCACGTCCGGATGTAGCCGCGCCGGCGGCATCGCCTTCGGCCCCCTTCAGGAACAGACGCAGTGGCGCCGCCGACCGGCCCTACCGGCCGAACGCGGCGTTGAGGGTGTCGAATGCCGTCCCGCGCGCCAGCCCGGCAAAGGTGCCCCGCTCCGCGATCTCCCTGGCGGCCTCCAGAAAGCCGCCCCACGCGGCCCGCGCCAGCCCGCCCCCCACGCTGATCCGCCGGACCCCCAGGTCGGCCAGCTCGGCCGCGGTGATGAAGTCGCTGCCGACCAGCACGTTCACCGGCCACGGCGCCACCGCCGCGACGACCATCGCGATCGCGTCCCGGCTCCGCAGTCCCGGCGCGTACAGGCAATCGGCGCCGGCGTCCGCGTACGCGGTGAGCCGCCGGATCGTCTCGCCCAGATCGGGACGGCCGACCAGGAATCCCTCCGAGCGGCCGGTGAGCACGACGCCGGTCCCGCTGACGTCGATCGCGGCGCGCGCCGCCTGCACTCGCTCCACCGCCAGGCCGAGGTCGAACAGCGGCCGGGCCGGATCGCCGGTCGAATCCTCGATCGAGAGGCCGGCGATGCCGGTCCCGGCTGCCCGCAGGACGTTGGCGCCGACCTGGGCCGGCTCGACCGCGAAGCCACCCTCGAAGTCTGCGTTGACGGGCAGGTCCACCGCGCCGGCGATCGTGCGCAGGTGCTCGAGCGCCTCCTCCAGGGAGACGCCGTTGTCCGGCCGCCCCAGGGACCAGGCGAAGCCGGCGCTGGTGGTGGCCAGTGCCCGGAAGCCGAGCCCGGCGAGCAGCCGGGCGCTGCCGACGTCCCACGGGTTGGGGAGGATGAAGCAGCCGGACTCGTGCAGCCGGCGGAAGGCGGCGGCCTGCTGTGGGTTCGGGGTCATCGGCCAATGATATCGGCGGCATCGCGGGGTGACAACGCGGCCGGCCCCCGCCCCCTTCCGGCGCGGGCCGGCGCCGGATGCCCTCAGCCTCGGGTGTCGGCCGTCGGCCCGTATACCGAGGGCAGGGCCACGTCCCGGAGCCGGAGGTAGACCGAAAGCTGGCCTCGATGATGGATCAGGTGATTGAGCACGAAGCTTCGCAGCGTCGTGGCGCGAGGCATCGTGAACACCGTCCGCGCCCCGTTCCTGAGCGTCCAGCGCACCGCCATGTCGGCGTCGCTGGCCGCGGCCAGCGCGGCCCGGGTGTCGCGGACATTGCGGTCGAACCGCTCCACCAGCGCCGGCGTGGTGGTAAACGGGGTCCGGGCCATCTCGGCGTTGGCGGGCGCGCCGAGGTCGAGCTCGGTCAGCTCCAGCGTCATCCGTCCCCAGAGGGGAACGGTGGCGATATGGGCGGCGAGATCGCCCAGCGGGGTGGACTTGGGATGCGGCTTCCAGTCGGCCTCGGCGGCGGGCACGATCTCGAGCAGCGCCCGGGTGGTGGCCATCTCGTGGTCGAATTCCGGGAGCATGGCGGCGGCGAGGGTCATGAGGTTCTCGGCCAGACGGGTGAGGGTGCCCGGGGTGGGCGCCGCAGTCCCTCAAAGGTTGCCGCCCGGCGCCCTTGGGGGAAGTTCGGGTGCCGGAGCGCGAAGGGCCGCCCCGAGGGGCGGCCCTTCCGAAGCGCTGGCGGGGCCCGGCGTTGCTAGACTGCGCGCCGCCCGCTGAAGAAGTTGATCAGGAACACCACGAGCGCCACGACCAGCAGCAGGTGGATCAAGCCGCCCGCCACGTGGAACACTCCGAACCCCAGCAGCCACGCGAGCACGAGAATCGCCGCAAGCCAGATCACAAGACACCTCGACGTTGGCGTGAGTGGACCAGTTCAACCGTGAGCTAGGATAACCCGCGGGGGACGCCCCGGTCGGTGACGCGACTTACGTTTTGCGTGTGGAGCGGATCGCGTTTCCAGCGGACCCCGCCGCCCTGCCCCGTCGCCCGGCCGGGCATCATTACTTTCCCCCCATGGTCCGAATCGCCCCCTTCAGCCGCTACACCGAAGGCGCCGAGGCGCCGCCGCTCTGGGCCCGGCCCGATCCGGCGCTGGCCGCGGCGGGTGTCGAGGGCGAGTTCGTGGTCGCCCGAGTGCGCCTGCTGGCGATGGGGCTGCTGCTGATCGCGCCCACCTGGAACATCGTGCACGAGCCCGGCGAGCCGATCCACGTCACCGGCTTCATCGTCACGGTGGCCGCCAGTCTGGCGGCCCTGGCCATCCGGCTCACCCTCCGGCGCGGCCGCTGGTGGCCCTGGATCGGATTCGCCTCCAGCGCGCTCGACGTGTCGCTGGTGAGCATCGCGCTGGTCAGCTTCCTGGTGGTCGGCTCCCCGATGGTGGCGCTCAACTCGAAGGTCACCTTCGAGATGTATTTCCTGGCCGTGGTCGCCACCAGCCTCCGCTACGACGCCCGGGTCTGTCTGGTGGCGGGACTGCTTACGCTGAGCCAGTACGGTGGTCTCTGGGCCTACGCGGCGGCGCGCTACGACCTGTACGATCCGGCCTACGCCAGCCAGTCCGGCCCCTACTCGCCGGTGGACCTCTCCACCCGGCTGATCCTGCTCGCGATCGCCACCCTGCTGGCCGTGACCATCGTCCGTCGGGCCCAGCGGCTGCTCTACCTCGCCGCCCGCGACCGCCTCACCGGCCTGTTCAACCGCGGCCACTTCGACCGCGCACTGGCCGGCGCCGTCGAGACCGCGGGCCGGAGCGGCCAGCCGCTCTCGCTCGCCATCCTCGATGGGGACCACTTCAAGCAGATCAACGACGTCCACGGCCATGCCCTGGGCGACCGGGCCCTGTGCCAGGTGGCGGACTGGCTCAGCCGCGCCATGCGGCGGACCGATCTGGTGGCCCGCTATGGCGGCGAGGAGTTCGTCATCCTGCTGCCGGGGACGCCCCGGGACGCGGCGCTGTCCCGGATCGAGGCGCTGCGGCGGGAGATCGCCAACAGCCCGATCGATCTGGGCGACGGGCAAACGCTCCGCGTCAACTTCAGCGCCGGCGTGGCCGGCACCCCCGAAGACCTGGAGCCGGCCCCGCCCAAGGCGCTGCTGAGCTGCGCGGATGCCCGGTTGCTGGAGGCCAAGCGCGCCGGCCGCGGACGCACCATCGGCGCCGAGGCCGTGGAGGAGCGCAGGTCGAGCGCGGCCATCAGCTGAGCCGGGCGGCCTTGGTCAGGAGGTAGTCCCGCTCGGGCAGGCTCGCGGTCCCGGCCGCCGCCGCCCGGTAGTGGGCCACCGCGCGCTCGTGGTCGCCGGCCATCTGGCACAGGTGGCCCCGCACGGCGTCGAGCCGGTAGTGGCCGCGCAGGCCCCGCTCGGTGTCGAGTTCCGCCACCAGCTCCAGTCCCACGGCCGGTCCCCGCACCATGGCCGCCGCGATCGCGTGGTTGAGCGCCACCATCGGATTGTCCGACATCCGCAGGAGCAATCCGTACAGCGCCAGGATCTGGGGCCAGTCGGTCTCCTCGACCCGGGCGGCTTCGTCGTGCAGTGCGGCGAGGGCGGCCTGGAGCTGGTAGGCGCCGATCGCCCCCCGCGATAGCGTTGCCGTCACCAGCGCCACGCCCTCCTCGATCAGCCGCCGATCCCAGAGCCCGCGGTCCTGTTCGTCGAGCGGAATCAGGTCGCCGGCCGGTCCGGCGCGGGTCGCCCGCCGCGCGTCGGTGAGCAGCATGAGCGCGAGCAGCCCCGCCACCTCGCCGTCGCGCGGCAGCAGGGCGTGCACCGCGCGGGTCAGCCGGATGGCCTCGTTGGAGAGATCGGGGCGATGGAGGGCCGGGCCGCTGCTGCTGGTGTAACCCTCGTTGAAGATGAGATAGAGCACGTGGAGGACGGCGCTCAACCGCTCGGTCCGCTCCGCTTCCGAGGGCTGCGCCAGCGGCAGGCCCGAGGCGGAAACGGTGGCCTTGGCCCGGCTGATCCGCTGAGCCATCGTCGCTTCGGGCACCAGGAAGGCGCTCGCAATCTCGCTGGTGGTGAGACCGCCGACCGCGCGGAGGGTGAGCGCGATCGCCGACGGTGGGGTCAGCGCCGGATGGCAGCACATGAAGAGGAGGAGCAGGGCGTCGTCCCGCTCCATCCCGATCTCGTCATCCGGCGGAGGGATGAACGGTTCCCCGGCCATAAGCTCGGCCGCGACGGTGTCCTCCCGCTGCCGGCGTGCCTGGTCGCTCCGGGCCTGGTCGGCCAGCCGCCGGAGCGCCACCCGGTAGAGCCAGCCGCGGGGGTTGTCGGGGATGCCCGCCCGCGGCCACTGCCGCGCGGCCGCGATCAGCGCCTCCTGCATCGCGTCCTCCGCGGCGGCGAACTCCCCGTGCCGCCGGGCCACGGCGCCGAGCACCTGCGGCGCCAGCTCGCGCAGCAGGTGCTCGACGGGGGTGACGGTCACGGGGTCAAGCCTGGTCGGGCGGGGCGCTCATCACCTGCCGGACCTCGATTGGAATGATCAGTGGCTTCCCGCCGGGCCCCGGCGCCGCCGAGGCTTGGGCCGCGATCTCGTACGCCCGCTCGGCCTGGTCCACCTCCACGATCCAGTAGCCGGCCAAAAACTCCTTCGCCTCCGGGAACGGCCCGTCGGTCACCGCCGGCGCGCCCGGCTGGCCCGCGCGCACCAGCCGGGCCTGTCCCGGGGGCGCCAGGCCCTCCGCCGCGGCCAGCTCGCCGGCCTGGGTCAGGTCCTTGTTGAAATCGTGCATGAAGGCGATGTGGGCCTTGAAGTCCTCGGGCGACCAGTTATTCGCCTGGTAGTCGCCGGTCCCGCGGGGGGCGTGCATCATCAGCATGAAACGCATGGTGGTGCTCCTGTCGAGGGGCGCCGTCATTGGCGCCGGCATGGAGTAGTCGAGACCGGCGTCGGATTCTCGACATGCCCGCCAAATGATTGGAGGGACGGCAGTTGGGGCTAACCTCACGGAGTGGTGCCGCCTCACGAGCGGGGCGCCTCGTGATCGGTGAGCACCGGGAGGAACGCGCTCCAGGGACCAACTTCGGTCCGATACTGCTTTGCCATCACCCGCGCCGTCTGGGCCAGGTGCCCCAGGTCGTGGACCACCCAAGTGGCGAGCAGCTGACGAAGCGTCACCCGGCCCAGAGTCGGGTGGCTGCCGGGCAGGTCGAGCATGGCAGCCGTGAGCCGCCAGGAACGAAGCAGGTCGAGGTTGGCGGCCCGGAGCCGGGCGAACTCCTCGAGCAGCGAGCCCAGAGGGCGCCCCGCGTTCCGCGCGCGATGCCGGAATCGGTCGTAGGGCTCGAAGCGCGGGTCCGCGGCGCGGCTCAGGATGATTCGCGCCCGCGGCATCCAGTCGGTCTCCTCACCGTCGATCAGGTGGCCCACGATGTCGAACGGGCTGAACGTCTCCGGGCCTTCGGTGCCGCGGATCCACGGCTCGGCCGCGCCGTCGAGCAGCGCGGCGAGGGTCGCGGGCGTCCGCCGGAGGAGGTCGAGCGAATGGTCGAGGTCGAAGGTCATGGGTCCGGACGAAAAGGTGACGTGAGCGGCGCTCGGGCGAGGTCAGCGGCGCTCGGGGGGAAGCTCTCTGATCCGGGCCGCGAACCGGGCGTGCGCCTCGGGGTCGACCGGCCGGTGCTTCACTTTGGTGCTCGCCGGGTCCTTGCCGAGATAGTTGTCGCCCTTCCAGTTCGTGGCCGGCCGAACCGGCCGGGGAACGAACCCGCCGCCGCAGTTGGGACAGACGTCGCCCAGCAGCGTCTGCACACAGGCCGCGCAGAAGGTGCATTCGTAGCTGCAGATGCGCGCGTTGGTGGAGGCGGGGGGCAGCGGCGTGGTGCAGTGCTCGCAGGTCGGGCGCAGCTCGAGCATGGGGTTCTCCCGAACGGTGGCCTGGATGTTAGTGACCCGGAAAAACTCGGTCCAGGGGAAATTCAGGTCGCGATGTACCCGATTGCGGCGCCGGGGCACGTGGAGGCGTCGAGTGACGCGGGTCGAGCTCATGCGGCCAAGACTAGCAGTGCGGACCGCCGAGCGGCACCACGGCGACACCTTTGCGGCCCCTCGTCCGTCGGGTGAGCAGTGCCGCCTCCCGCACGCGACCCCGACAAAGGACCGGTATGCCCCTGCCCCGCCCCCGTCGCGCCCACCTGGCCGCCGTCCTGTGGGCCGGGCTCGTCCCCTCGGTGGCCCCGGCGCAGACGCGGGAGGTGTCGCCGTCGCCGGACGACTGGGTTGCCACCGACAGCCTCCGGTCGGTGACCTAACCTCGGCCGCCCCGCGCTGTACATCAATCGGGGCGTCGCCCTGGTCCGCGGGGCCACGATGGAGAACGGCACTCTCGATCTCGACGTCGCCGCCAGCGATACCACCAACTTCCTCGGGGTGGCCTTCCGCGCGGCCGCTCCGCGGTTCTCCAATGTGTTGTTCTTCCGGCCGGGTGCCAGCGGCACGGACGAAGCGGTGCAGTACGGGCCGGCCTTCAACAGCGTGGGCGTCGCGTGGCAGGTCTACCACGGCGACGGCGCCAACGCGGTCGCGGACCTTCCGCGCAACCGGTGGGTGCATGTCCGGGTCGAGCTGGCGGGGCCCGTCGCCCGCCTCTTCCTCGATACCGCCTCGGCGCCGACGCTCGTCGTCCCGCGTGTGGTCGCGTCGGGCGGCGCCGGTCTCGGCGTCTGGGCCGGCGCGTTCGGCCACGGCGCCTACTTCTCCGATGTCCGCTATACGCCGTCGGCGGGAGGCTCGGCCGCGCCGGCGCCATCCCCGCCGCCTGGCACGATCGTGGACTGGGAGATCTCCGACGCGATCGAGGCCGCCGACTTCACGCCGGGGACGCTGCCCGATCCGGGCCGGCTCCGCTGGCAGCGGGTGGCGGCGGAGCCGGAAGGCCTGCTGCTGATCAACCGGTATCGCGAGGCGCCGGTGGGCGGCGTACCGCGGGACGACACCGGCGCCGTGCTGGTGGACAGCGTGATGACGGGAAGGATGGCGGGCTCGCGCATCGTCTACGCCCGAGCCTCCATCACGGCGGCGCGGGAGGAGACCCGGCGGCTGCAGTATGCCTACGGAAACGGGGCCGTCATCTACCTGAATGGCCGGCCGATGGCGTTCGCCATGAACCCGGGGGGGCTCCGGAACAACCTCGGCGTCATGGCCAGGGTCGGCGACGCGGTCTATCTGCCTCTCAGGCGGGGACGGAACCAGCTCGTCGTCGCGGTGATCGAGTGCACCGGCGGCTGGGCCGTCTCCGCCCGGCTCGATCCGCCCGCCACGCCATGAGCCTCCGACGCCTTGGGGGAGTTGCCCTGCTCACGGTCACCGGCTTCGTCGCCACGGCGAACGGTCAGGCGGTGACGCCCGCTGCACGTGGTCGCGCGGGCCCGAGCCGGGCGGCCGGCCTGCCGGTCGTCGCGGAGGTCATCAACGGCCGCACTGAGCTCGTCACGTATCGCGGCGTCCGCGCTGTGAAGCTGATTCCCGACCCTCAGGCGGCGGGGAAGGACGAGGACATGCTGGCGCTGCTGGGGGGCGCTGACTTCAAGGACGGCATAATCCAGCTCCAGGTGGCGGGCGCGCCGCGGGCGGGGACCCCGGCCGACTCGCGGGGGTTCATCGGCCTCAGCTTCCGGACCGGGCCGCACGGCGCCTGGACCGAAGTGTTCTATCTCCGCCCGACCAACGGCCGCGCCTCCGATCAGCTGCGGCGGAATCACTCCGTCCAATACGCCTCGGACCCGGAGTATCCCTGGCACCGCCTGCGGGCCTACTTCGGTCCGATCGCCGTCACCGCTCGCTGAGGGCCTGATTGGTGGCCGGCCCCCGGATCACGAATCGTGGCCGGCCCCCGCGTGGTGATCCATCCGCTGGAAGGCGAGGAATTGGTGAATTGCCGCTACGGCCGCGGCATCGGTGGTCCGGACCCGCACCGCGGCTCCCCGCGGCAACGACTCCACGGTGTAGCTGATGCGATCGCGCCTGGCGGTCATCACCGCCGTTCCCGGCACCTCGCGGGCGTGGACGAACCCCGGCAGCCCGAAGTCGCCCGCCGCGAATCGACCGGCGATCAACCGCAATTGGTCGCGAATCCGGGCCGTGCCGGCGCTGTCGGCCGCGTCTCGCTGCAGCACGATCCGGCCCCCGTCCGCCAGCGGCTCGAAGACATGGTGAGAGGTGTATTGATTGACCCCCATTGCCACGGCGCCACGGGCCTGGACGCCGGCGAACGCGGAGTCCCCGGCGTGCCCACTCCCGACGGATCGGTCGCCGTCCCGCGCGCAGCCCAGGAGGATGAGTGCCGGAACCAGCATGATCAGTCGCATGGCGGATGTCCCCGGGTGGAGGAGGAGTCGCGCCACCGACACGACGTCGGCGGTCATCCGCGCACCTGACTGGGAGAGCAGCCGACGGACCACTGCTCCATCCGGGCCGGCGTGTCGTCGCCGGCGCAGCACCAGGGTTCGACGGCGAACGGCTCGCCTCGACACACTAGAATCACGGGCCGATCGTGGCGGAGTTCGTGGGCGAGGTAGACCGTGGCCATGCCACCGCGTCCGAGCTCGCGCTCGACGCGGTCGCGATCGGCCAGGGCGGCCGCGAACGGGTCGGAGGCGTCGGGCAACGAGGGAGCCGTCGGGTGCCGTTCCTTGCGGGGAGGGGCGACCGGCGCACGCGGATGAATGACAGGGCAAGATGACCCGCACGGTCGGTTTCTGCCAGACGGGCTCCGCCAAGCCAGCCTGCCCGCGGAGTCTGGGTGGTGGGCCGCGCCTGATTTGCTGATCCCTCGGCTGGCTTCCACATTTCGCTGGGCGACATGAGCGATGAGCCCACCCAGGGTATCCTTCGACTCGCGATGGGCATGGGGTATGGCTGACAGACGCGGACTGCGCTGAGGCCGCGCTCCGCGTCCGCCCGCATCTTCTGGAGCCTCGGCATGCACGAGCACGTCACCCTGCTGCGTCCCGAGGCCCCCGGCCCTGAGGCGCCGGGGATCTCGTCGGGCTTCCCGCTCGACCTGCTCGGCCAGTCGGCCGCGCGCCTCCGCATTCTCGCCCTGCTGTACGCCTTCGTCTTCTTCATGGCCGGCGTCGTCCCGGCGCTGCTGTTTCCAGCGGTTCGGACCCGGTTCCTCGGGAGCGTCCTGCAGTGGGGCCCCAGCGCGACAGGAATCGCGGTCGCTCTGCTCGTGGCCGCGGTCATTCGAAGCGCCCGCCTCCCGCTGCCCGCCGTGATGAACGTGGGCCTGGCCTTCGAGATCGCCAGCAGCTACGCCATCGCCGCGGCCGAGTTCGGGGACCCGATGGAGCTCGAGATGCATCGCGGCCTCCTCGGGCTGTCGTGGGTGGCCGTCTGGGTCGTGCTGTTCACGATCGTCGTGCCGACGGGGCCGCGCCGGGCCGTGCTCGCGGCCCTGGCGTCGGTCAGCGCGGTGCCCGGCGTGATCGGGCTCATGATCGTGTCGGGCACCACGGGGTTCCGGCTGATGCCGTCGGAATTCTTCTTCGGGCTGGTGTTTCCGTACCTGTTGGTGGTGGGCATGGCCTGGGTTGGCGCCCACGCGGTCTACCAGCTGGGCACCGCGGTCAAGCGAGCCCGCGAGCTGGGGAGCTACCGCCTGGAGGAGAAGCTCGGGCAAGGGGGGATGGGAGAGGTCTGGCGCGCCCGCCACCGGCTGCTGGCCCGGCCGGCGGCCATCAAGCTGATCCGGGCCTCCGCGGGCAACGGGGGCGCCGCCGCGTCGGGCGAGGCCGTGCGGCGGTTCGAGCGCGAGGCCCAGGTCATCGCCCGGCTCCGCTCTCCGCACACGGTGGACCTGTTCGACTTCGGGATCGCCACCGATGGGGCGTTCTACTACGTCATGGAGCTGCTCGAAGGCCTCGATGCCGACGCATTGCTCCAGCGCTATGGGCCGGTCCCGCCCGAACGAGCGGTCCACCTGCTGCGCCAGGTCTGTCACTCGCTGTCCGAAGCTCAGTCATACGGCCTGGTGCACCGCGACATCAAGCCGGCCAACGTCTTCCTCTGCCGCTACGGCGAGGAGTACGACTTCGTGAAGGTGCTCGACTTCGGCATCGTGGGCGCAGTCCGCGATGCCGGGGGTCCGAGCTTGGGGGAGACGCGGGAGAACGCGATCCAGGGAACGCCGGCCTTCATGGCGCCAGAACAGGCGCTGGGCGAGGCGATCGATGGCCGGGCCGACATCTACGACACCGGCTGCCTGGCGTACTGGCTCCTGACCGGGCAGTTCGTGTTCACCGCCGAGACCCCGATGGGGCTGCTCATGCATCACCTGCGCTCGGCGCCCGCGCCGCCGTCGGATCTGGTCCTCTCATGCCTGGCCAAGGACCCGGCCGATCGGCCGCAGTCCGCTCGCGAGCTGTCGGTTCGGCTGGCGGCGCTCGAGGGGGCGGGCGCCTGGACGCAGGAGCGGGCTCGGGCGTGGTGGGAGACCCACTGCCCCGAGGCCCAGGCGCCGGGGTGAAGGCTTCCGTTGCTCACCCTCCTCAGGTCTGCCACTGATGGGGGGGGGCACCGAACGAGAGGCACCACGCCTCAAAAGCGCTGGAGATCGGCAGCGATAGCCACGGGTCAGGCAAAGGATCGCCCGATGTCAGCGACAATCCGATCGTCGACTCCCGACGCCATGCGCACGCGCTCCTCGCTCGGCCGCGTGTCGCCCGATAGCACGATGTTCGGCCTGGGCTGTCGAATCGATAAGCGTACGACGCCATAGAGCACGGCGGACGCGAGTGCGAGGAGGAAGGGAAGCATGGTCGGGGGGATCATTCGGGGCGAGGTGGGTGGCGATGAGAACCGCGATATGGGGTATCAGCCTCCCGTATAATCCTTGGTTTTGAGGCCAAGTTCTGAAGCAGTAGTTAAAACTACTACCTCCCTTCCCTTCCCCGATAACCCCACCGATCCCCCCTGCTCCCGGTCTACCACCGCCAGCACGCCCAGGACCCTGCCCCCAGCCGCCTCCACCGCCGCGATCGCCTTCGCTGCCGAGCCGCCGGTGGTGATCACGTCCTCCACCACCACGACGTCGTCACCCGCCTGGAAGTTGCCTTCGATCTGCCGGCCGGTCCCGTGGCCCTTGGCTTCCTTCCGCACGCTGAACGCATCGATCACCAGCTCGGTGCCCCAACTCGCCGCCGCGACCGCGTAGGCCACCGGGTCGGCGCCCATGGTGAGCCCGCCGATCCCGCGTGGCCGCCAGCCCGCCGCCGCGATCGCCGCCAGTCCCATCCGCCCGATCAGCCCCTGGCCTTCGGCGCTCATCGTGCTGAGACGACAATCTATGTAATAGGAAGAGTGTTGCCCCGAGGCCAGAACGAAGTCGCCCTGCTGCACCGACCGCTCGAGCAGGAGCCGGCGGAGCCGGTCCGCGTCGCTCACTCGCCCTTGCCGAACAGCGAGGCCAGGAACCCGCGCTTCGCTCCGCCCTGGCGGACCGCCGTGCACAACTCGGTGGCGAATTCGTCCACCGTCTTGGAACGCTTGGCCAGGTCGCGCTCCAGCCCGCGCATCACCGCAGCTTCGATCTGCCCGGGAAACCGGAGGCCCTTCACCGCCTGATTCAGCGGCACGGGCGACTGCGTAAGTAGTTGCTGAAACAACTCCCGCGGACTCTTGCCGGTGAACGGCAGCTCCTGGGTCAGCATGTAGTACGCGATCGTGGCCAGGCTGTACACGTCCGCCTGCTCGCTCACCAGCTCGCCGCTCAGCGTCTCCGGTGCCACGTACTGGAGCGTGCCTACGAAGAAGCCGGCCCGGGTGAGCCGCTCCTCCGGGTTGAGCTCCGAATCCCGGGCGATCCCGAAGTCCAGCAGCTTGGCCGTCTGGGTGGCGGGATCGTACATGATGTTGGCGGGCTTGAGGTCCCGGTGGATGATCCCGGCCTTGTGGGCGCAGCCCAGCGCCGCGCCGAGGTGCTCGACGATCGTCGCCACCAGCGCCGGTGCGATCTTGCCCGAGCGGTTGATGAACTCGGCCAGCGGCTCGCCCGAGGCCCACTCCAGGGCCAGGTAATGCAAGCCGTCGGTGGCGCCGTAGTCGTAGGTCT
>JBBRGH010000020.1:0-17790 GCA_038240915.1 Gemmatimonadales bacterium
CGAAGGCCTGGTCCAGCACGGCCGCCGCCGGTCCGGCGATGTCCACCGCGGTGTCCCGCCACGGATGGCCATCCGTGGTGTTTTCGCCGGTCCACTCGCAGCCGATACAGAGGCCGCCGATCACCGCCCGGGCGCCGTCGGCCACGACCAGCTTCCGGTGGTTGCGCGACAGATTGGACACCAGGTCCAGCGGCGAGAGCGGCCGGAAGGGCCGCACTTCCACGCCGGCCTGGCGGAGATGGCGCCAGTACTTGCGGGGCGTGGACCAGGAGCCGAGCCCGTCGTAGAGGACCCGGACGTGCACGCCTTCCCGGGCGCGGCGGGCGAGCGCCTCGGCGAAGCGCCAGCCGGCATCGTCGGCCCGGATGATGTAGTTCTCGAAGTGGATCCAGCGGCCGGCATTGGCGATGCAATCCAGCATCGCCTCGTAGGCGCAGGGGCCGTCGATCAGCAGCCGCACCTGGTTGCCCGGCACGGGCCGGCCGCCGGCGGCGCGGTTGATGGCGCTGGTGACCGTCTGTTCGGCGCGGACCGGCGGAATGCCGGGGCCGCTGCCGGTCATGCGGTGCCGAGGCCGAGTGCGCGCTCGTGGGGCCGGAGCGCGCCGAGCACGAAGGCGATGTGCTCGTCCAGCGGAACGCCCAGCTCGGCGGCGCCCTGGATGACATCGTCCCGGCTCACGCCCCGGGCGAACGCCTTGTCCTTGAGCTTCTTCTTGACGCTGGTGACCTCGAGGTCCTGCAGGCTTCGCGACGGGCGCACCAGCGCGCACGCCACCAGGAAGCCGCACAGCTCGTCCACCGCGAAGAGTGCCCGGGCCATGGCGGTCTCACGCGGGACGCCGGTATAGCCGGCGTGGCCCAGGATGGCCCGGCCACTGGCGTCGGGAAGGCCGAGGCCAGTGAGGATCCGGACGCCCTCAGCCGGGTGCTCCTCGGTGGCCGAATGGGCGGCGTTGGGAAACCGCTCGTAGTCGAAGTCGTGCAGCAGGCCCACCAGTCCCCACACCTCCACGTCCTCGCCGGCACGCTCGGCCATCGCCCGCATCGCCAGCTCGACCGCGTACATGTGCTTCCGCAGCGCCTCCGACGGCGTGTATTCGTGCATCAGCGCCAAGGCCCGATCGCGGTCGAGGGTCATGGGAACTCTGCGGGGTCAGGACGCCTGCGCGTAGCCGGCGGTGAGGGCAACCCGGGCGGAGACGTCGCCGTCGAGCGAGATCTCGAAGGCGTACACCCCGGGCCGCGGCAGCGGTACGTCGAAGACGAGCACGGCTCCCGCTTCGACATCCACCACGCCCGCCGGCGGCTCGCCGAACTGGACGGTCCCCTCGCCCCCGAGGAGCTCGGTGCCGCCCTCGTCCACGAAGCGGATGCGGATGGCGTGGATCCCGATTTCCGTGCGCCGGCCGCGCACCCGGAGTACCAGGTGGGTGCGGGGACAGACGGACGGGAAGCTGGTCAGCCAGACGTGCTGAAAGATGCCCAGCACGCTCAGCTTGCCCTGCTGGTCGATCAGGGCGTAGTCGGCGACGATGGCGAAATCGAGATGCAGATCACGCCACCCGGATCGAGGTGACGAGGTCGTTCTGCTTGATGCTGTTGACGACGTCCATCCCCTCGCGGACCTGGCCGAAGACCGTGTGGACCTTGTCGAGATGGGGCTGGGGCGCGTGGGTGATGAAGAACTGGCTTCCGCCCGTATCCTTGCCGGCGTGGGCCATGGAGAGCGTGCCCGCCAGGTGCTTGTGCGTGTTGAGGTGGGTTTCGCACTTGATCTTGTAGCCCGGGCCCCCGGTGCCGACGCGGGGATTGTTGGCGTCCTTCGAGAGCGGGTCACCGCCCTGGATCATGAAATTGTTGATGACGCGGTGGAACCGGGTGGCGTCGTAGAACTCGCTGTTGGCGAGCTTCTCGAAGTTGGCCACGGTGTCGGGCGTCTCGCTATCGAACAGGTCGGCGACGATGGTGCCACGGCTGGTAACGATGGTCGCGGTCTTGGCCACGTGCACTCACTCCGGTGAAGGTCCGGGGGTCAATCTAACATGGTGGCCTCGAGCCCTGCCTCCTGCAGGAACCGGGTGCCGCCGCTGTGCCGGCCGTCCCGGTGCACCGCCCGGGTCAGGACCAGCCGGTCCTCCGCGCGGGTCATGCCGACGTACAGCAGGCGGCGCGCCTCCTGGATTTCGTGCTGGTCGTCGCGCTGCAGCGTCTGAGAACCGGGTAGCTGGTGATCCTCCGCGCCGACGATGAAGACGCGGGAGAACTCCAAGCCCTTGGCGGCGTGCAGGGTGAGCAGACTGACCCGGCGGTCGTCGATCTCCGTCCCGTCGCTCCGCGACAAGGCTACCCGGTCGAGCAGGCGCTCGATGCTCTCGGGGAGGTCGGCCCCGGCACTCGCGGCCACGAGCGCCGTCAGCCGGGCCACCGAGGCGGGGTAGCGCTCCGCCACGGGCCGCTCGGTCCGGATCCGTTCCATCAGCCGGGCGCCTCCCAGCCGCTCGACCAGCTCCTCCACCGAGGGTGCGTCGGTGCCCGCCGCCTGCTCGGCGTAGGCCTCCAGGCAGCCGCCGTAGCGGCCCAGCGCCGCGGGCAAGGCGAGGTCCCGGACCATGCGCTCTTCCGCCGTGGCGTCGGCCGAGGCGTCGAGCGCCAGGGCCAGGCCGAGCCAGCCGAGCAGGTGGACCAGCGCCGCCTTCCGCGCGCGCACCAGCTTCAGCTCACCGAGATGCCGGAGGACGCCCGCCAGGGTGCCTGCGTCGTCGACCGCATGATGTGCCCGGCCGGTATTCACACCGAACCGGTGGGCCAGGTCCTCCAGGCGGGCGCTCTCGTCGGTCAGGGAGCGGGCCAGCGGCAGCGTGTCGAAGAAGACCAGCGAGTCGATCCCCTCGAGGCCTTCGGCCAGCCGGCGGAGGACCGGCACGTCGAACGTGTGGCCGTTGTGGGCCACCAGCAGGTCATCGCCCACGAAGGCCCTGAAGCCGGGCCAGGCTTCGGCCAGCGTCGGCTGACCGGCGACGTCGGCGTCCTGGTAGCCGTGCACGGCCGTGGACTTGGGGCAGATCGCCCGCGAGGGCCGGATCAGCTGGGCAAACTGGTCCACGATCACCCGGCCGCGCACCCGGACCGCCGCCAGCTCGACGATCTCGCAGACGGACGCGTCCATCTCCGTCGTCTCCAGGTCGAAGGCGACGTAGTCCTGCATCGGATCGGTCAGGTCGCCGCAGTGCATCAGCTGGAGCGCCTTGAACAGCACCAGCGGGCGGACGGCCCGGGCGCGCAGCACCACGTCGCCGGGCGCCGGCGTGCCGCCGGGCTCGAGGCGGTGCACCCGGTCGCCCACCACGGCGCGAAGCATGGGCCGCAGGGCCAGGTCGATCCCGCGATCGGGTTCGAGCCAGACCGTACCCCCGTGGGCGCGCGCTTCGGTCAGCCGCCGGGCCAGGTGGGCCGCGCCCGGCACCTCGGCCGGATCGGCGAGCTCGGCGGCGCGTTCCTCCAGGGGATTCCGGTAGCGGGTGAGCCGCTGGGACAGCAGAGCCTCCACCAGGGGCGCGAGCGCGTCATGGGTGCGGCCGAGGCCTTTGAGGTTCTCGACGTGGAAGACGAAGCGCCACGCCTGGCGGGCATCGGGGTCGCCGCGGCTGGTCCGGGCGAAGGTCCGCAGCGCGCTGAGCAGGTCCACCCCGCGATGGGCGACCCGCACCCGCTCCAGCAGCGGGGCCGGCAGCGCTCGCTCGGCGAAGGCCGCGACCGCCAGCGGATCGTCGGGCGCCCGGATGATCCGCAGGCTCGAGACCACGAAGCCGACCACTTCGTCGTCCACCAGCGCCTGGCCCCGCGCGAGCAGGCAGGGAATCCCCGCCGCGATCAGGTGGGTCTCGAGCCGCTGGCCGATCCGGTGGGCCCGGTAGAGGATGCCGAACCGGCCCCAGTCGAGCCCGGACGCGTCCCGGTCGCGCACCAGCTCGTGGACCAGCCAGTCGGCCTCGGCGGTCTCGTCGGCGAACGCATGCGCGGCGACGCAGTGCTCCGACGCGCGCACCGCCTCGAGCCGCTTGTCGAACAGTCCGGGATTGTGGGTCACCAGCCGGCGGGCGGCCTCGAAGATCTGGCGGGAGCAGCGGCGGTTCAGGTCCAGCACGATCGGCTCGGAGACCCCGAAATCCTCGCGGAACCGCTCGAGGACGGTGGGATCGGCCCCGGTCCAGGAGAAGATGGACTGCTCGTCGTCGCCGACGGCGAAGCAGTTCCGGTGGCGCGCGGCCAGCAGAGTCACGATCTCGTACTGGGCCAGGCTGAGATCCTGGAACTCGTCCACCAGGATGTAATCCCAGCGCCGCCGGACCGCCTCGAGGGCCGCCGCATCGGTGCGGAGCAGCTCACCGGTGTGGGCAATTAGGCCGTCGTAGTCCACCAGGTTCCGGGCCCGGAGGATCTCAGTGTACGACTGGAACAGCTCCAGATCGCCGCCGGTGAGGGGCGCGTGCTGCAGCCGGTGGCGGCCGAACAGCAGCAGCAGCTGGGGGTGTCGCTCGGTCCGGACGCGAATGCGGGCCAGGACGCGGTGCTGGTAATCCTCGTCGGCGATCCCGAATCCGCGCCGGAGACCCGCCGCGCCGGGATGGTCGCGCAGCAGCGAGAGGCAGAGAGCGTGGAGCGTACCACGGGCCACGTCGGCTCCAAGCGGCCCGATCTCCCGCCGGAGCCGGACGGCGATCTCATCGGCCGCCTTGTTGGTGAAGGTGACGGCACAGATCCGGCGCGGTGCCAGTCCTTGGTGGGCGATCAGGCGGGCGATCCGCGCGATCAGGCAGTAGGTCTTGCCCGCGCCGGGGCCGGCCACCACCAGCACCGGGCCCATCGGCGCCTCGATCGCGCGGCGCTGCGCGTCGGACGGCTCGAAGGACGAGCGCGGCTCCGCCGCCGGCGGCGGGAGCTCTAGTCCTGGCTGCACGGCAGCTCCGCCAGCACCGACCGCCACTGCGCCACCGTCTCGGCAGGCGCGCGGCAGCTGGAGCCGGTGCAGGCATAGGCCCGCGGGGCGCGGCCGGCCGCCACCATGCCGGCCATCGCGGGTGGCAGCGTCCGGGCCCCGGTGTCGGACGGCGCGAGCCGGCGCACCACCCGCCGAGGAACGAACACGGCCAGCGCGTCGGCATGCATCCGGTCGGCGACCGGATCGCCGGGCTCGCCCACGATGACGAGGTGGGTGCTTGGCGCCAGCTGCCAGTCCAGCGCCAGCAGGTAGGCCGCGGCGTAGAGGCCCAGCTCGCCCGAACGGCCGGCGAAGGCCTGGGCCAGGGCGAGGCCCCGCTCCCGCCAGCGCGTCTCACCGGTGAGGTGGTGGAGTCGGGCGCAGACGATCCCGGCCACCCCATTGGGCGAGGGCGTCGGCGTGTCCTGTACCGGCTTGGCGGTCGCCGGCAACAGGCCGGGCCCCGCCGCCCGGCCGCGGGCGGTGTCGAACAGGCCACCGCCCGCCTCGTCCCAGTAGTCGGCCCAGACCCGGTCCATCAGCCGTTCCGCCCACGCGAGCCATTCGAGCTCGCCGGTCGCCTCGTGTGCGTCCAGCGCCGCCGCTGCCACCTGCACCTGATCGTCGAGCAGGCCGGTCACGCCGCCGGGCGTGTGGGCCAGCGCGTCCTCCGCCACCCGCTCGTCGCGCAGCCGCGTCAAGGTGAGGAGGGCATGGGCCCGGGCGTCCGCGTCGTCCAGCACCGCGGCCGCCCGCAGCATCGCCGAGGCCATCATCGCGTTCCAGTTGGTGTAGCGGGTGCGGTCCACGAAGGGTGCCGGACGGCGTTCGCGGGCCGCCAGCAGCTTGGCCCTGGCCCGCTCAAGCGTGGCATGCACCTCGGCCTCGGGGCGGTCCAAGTGGACGGTCAGCGAGGCCACGGTCGCGGCGACGAAGAGCACGTTCTTGGCGGGATTGTGGTGCATCTCGCCCGCGGTGCCGATGTCGTAATACGCGGCCGCCACCTCCAGCTCGTCGGGCGTGAGCGCGACCGCGGCCTCCTCGCTGGTCCAGGTGAAATAGTCGCCGTCGTCCTCGAGGCCCACGTCCGCATCCTGGCTGGCCGCGTAGCCTCCGGCCGGATCGGCCATGACGTCCCGGACCCAGCGCACGATTCCGCGTGCGGCGCCGGCATACTCCTCGGTACCGAACAGCGCAAACGCGTCGGCGTACGCCTTGAGCAGCTCGGAGTTGTCATAGGACATCTTCTCGAAGTGTGGTACCACCCATTCGGCATCCACGCTGTAGCGATGGAACCCGCCGCCGAGCTGATCGTGGACGCCGCCCCGCGCCATGCCGAAGAGGGTCCGGTCGAGGATGCTCCGGGCGGGTTCGCCGGGGCGGTCCGACCAGCGGTGGAGCAGGAGCGTCATCGCGCCGGGGTGAGGGAATTTCGGGCTCCGGCCGAAGCCGCCGTTCACCGGGTCGAACACCCGGGCCATCTGAGTGACCGCGTCCTCGAGCAGCTGGAGCGACGGCTCGCCGGGGGCGGCCTCGTCGAGGTCGTCGCTGACCACCTTGCGCACCGCGTCGGCCTGCGACTGGACCTGGCCCCGCCGGGAGTGGTAGGCGTCGAGCACGCTCTCGAGCACGGTCCGAAAGCCGGGCCGTCCGTGGGTGCCGTCGGGCGGAAAGTAGGTCCCGCCGTAGAAGACCTCGCCGGCCGGCGTGAGAAAGGCGGTGAGCGGCCAGCCGCCCTGGCGGGTCAGGGCCTGCACCGCGCGCTGGTAGCGGGCGTCCACGTCCGGCCGCTCGTCCCGGTCCACCTTGATGCAGATGAAATGGGCATTGAGGAACTCGGCCAGCGCCGGATTCTCGTACGACTCGCCGTCCATCACGTGACACCAGTGGCACCAGACCGCGCCGATGTCGAGCAGCACCGGACGATCCTGGGTCCGGGCGGCGGCGAACGCCTCGTCGCTCCAGGGGAACCAGTGGATGGGCTGGTGGGCGGCGGACTGGAGGTAGGCGGAGGCGGCGGTGCCGAGACGGTTTGCGGTCATCGATGGAAGGTAGCGAAAAGGGCGCACATCCGTGCGCCCTTTCGGAGCTGGCCCTCCGACGGGAACTACGTCAGGACGGCTTGTGGCTCAGCGAGTAGACGTACGCGGCCACCGCCTTGACTTGGTCGTCGGTGATCGAGGAGCCGCCCTTGGGAGGCATCGGGATCTTGCTCTTCGATTCCTCGGCGGTGACGCCGGTGGTGATCTGCTTGACAATGGCGTCGTAGGACCCGTCGCTATGGATCCACTCGGCGTCGGTCAGGTTGGGGCCCACGGCGCCCTGGGCATTGGCCCCGTGGCAGGCGTAGCAGTTGCCGGCGCTGTGAAAGAGGCTGTCGCCCAGGGCGATGGCCGCGGGCGTCACGCCGGCCGGAGCCTGAGCCAGGGCGGGACGGCTGCTCAACAGGGCGGCGAACGCGAGCAACAGACCGAAGCGAGTGCGGGTCTCCATCATGGCTCCTGTCGGGGTGATATCGTTCTTTTCAAGGGCGGACTATTGAGAATACAGCCCAGGGGAGGGCGGTCAAGTGAACCCACTTCGCAAGGGTTGGACCGGGTACTCACCTTCGGGTCAACCAATTACCTGGCAGGGCTTTGAGTTTCCAGTCGCCCGGGCCATTCCCGCCTCTGGGGTCGTCTGGGACGGACGGAGGGACACATTCGGGGTCGCTCCTGTGTCACTGCCCCGGCAGGATCGGGCGAATCTCGACCCGGCGGTTGGCCGCCTGACCCCTGGGCGTCGAGTTCGGCGTGAGCGGGACTGACGAGCCGTAACCCCGCGCCACCAGCTGCTGATAGGCCACACCCTGGACGACCAGGTAATCGCGCACCGACTCGGCCTGCAGCGCGGTAATGCGCAGGTTGTCGGCGGGCGTGCCGCTGTTGTCGCTGTGGGCCCCGATCTCGATCCGGGTGTCGTTGTTGGCCTTGAGCAGCAGGGCCACGGAGTCGAGGGCGGTGTAGGACGAGGGCAGCAGACGCGCGGTCCCCTGAACGAAGCCGACGTTCGGCAGCACGGCCGGGGTCAGCCCCTTGGCCGGGCTCGTCGGGACCGTGACGTTGGGACGCGGCACCGGACGGCCGACCGTGTCCGGCTGCGTTCGCGGGGGTTGCGCAGCGCCTGGTTTCGGCGCCCCCGGTTTGGCCTGCTGCTGTTGCGCCGGAGGCTGGGCCTGCGGCTGCGCGGCCGGCGGCACGGCGGGTGCCGCCGCCTGAGGCGTCGTCGGGGCCGGACGTGCGGGGACCTGACCCGCCACGCAGCCGGTGGCGTTGACCGCGGTGCCGGCCGGCGTCCGCGGGCAGCGGTCGAGGCCGTCGAGGACGCCGTCGCCGTCCTCGTCGCCCGGGCAGCCGAGCGCGTCCACGGTGGCCCCGCGGGGCGTCTCGGAGCAGCGGTCGAGGCCGTCGGGAATCTTGTCGCCGTCGCTGTCCTTGGGGCAGCCGCGCGGATCCACCAGCACGCCGGCCGGGGTGTCGGGGCAGCGGTCGAGCCCGTCGGGGATGTTGTCGCCGTCGGTATCCTGCGAGCAGCCCCGCACGTCCACGGCCGCACCCGCCACCGTGGTCGTGCAGCGATCCACCCCGTCGGGGACTCCGTCACCATCGCTGTCGCTCGGGCAGCCGCGCCCGTCCACGCTGGCGCCCTGCGGAGTGTCGGCGCAGCGGTCGCGATTGTCGAGCACACCGTCGCCGTCGCTGTCGGGAATGGGCTTGCTGCCGAGCATGACGCTCACCCCGAGGTTAGCTCCGTAGTTCGAGAGGGACACGCCCGGCGCCCCCGTGCGGGACTTGCTCTTGTTCCGGTCGTACAGGCCCTCGGCCCGGATCATGACGGTGGGGGTGACGCCGACCCTGAACCCCGCCGCGCCCAGGAACGCGCCGCTGCTGCCGCAGATCGGATCGCCCGCGGTGGCCGTTCCCGGGCAGCTGCTGCCGTATTTGGTGCTGCCCACCCCGGCCTTGAGATAGAAGGAGTTGCTCCTGCCGATCAGGAAATTGTACAGGGCCGAGACTCCGAAGGTCTTGACGCTCACCTTCTGGTCGGTGCTCTTGGTCTTGGGCGAGCCGAACTGCCCTTCCACTTCCAGCGAGAAGTTGAGCGGCAGCCACACGCCCAGCCGCCCGAGTCCTCCCGCCGCGCCGCCGAGGTCGGTGGCGTTGTCGAAGGACTGATAGGCGCCGGCGGCGCCCAGTTCGACCAGGTACTTGCGCTGCTGCGCGGCACCGGTCCGGACGCACATCACGAGCAGGGCGAGGCCGGCCAGGAGCGAGAGCCCCCCGGCCCAGCCCCCGACAGGGTGTGGGTAGGTTCGCATGGATCAAATAGATACGGTTGCAGGAGAAGCCTGACAAGGAGCCCCGTCACGTTCCGGGGTGCCACCCTTGGCATCCCCCCACGGCCGCACTACGATTCCCGCTCCCCTGTGGGTGCGAGAGGAGAGGCCATGCGGGTCATCATCGAGTACTGCGTCGTCTGAAACTACGAGCCTCGAGCCACCAGTTTGGCGGCTGAGCTGAAGCAGGACTACCCCGACGCCGAGGTCCGGCTGGTGCCCTCCTCCGGCGGCGTGTTCGAAGTGACCGTGGACGGACAGCTGCTGTTCTCCAAGAAGGCACTCCGGCGACACCCCCAGCCAGGAGAGATCATGGGTCTGATCAGGCCCTCGAGCTGACATGCGCATCGCCATCTCCACCGGCGGCGGAGACGCCCCCGGCCTGAACGCGGTCATCCGGGCCGTGGTGCTGTCGGCGCACGGGCGGGGATGGAAGTCGTACGGGATCCAGCGCGGTTACGAGGGGCTGCTCTCCTTCAACGGCGTCGTGCCGCTCGGGCCTGCGGAAGTCCGCGGGATCACCCACCTGGGTGGCACCATCCTGGGGACGACCAACCGGGGCAATCCCTTCCGGTACGTCATGCGGAACCAGGCGGGCGCGGAGTACGAGCATGACCGCTCCGACTCCCTCGTGGCGGCGTTCCAGGCCAGCGGGTTCGACGCCCTGGTCTCGATCGGCGGGGACGGCAGCCTCCAGATCTCCCACGATCTGTGGCGGAAAGGGCTGCCGGTCGTCTGCGTGCCCAAGACCATCGACAACGACGTCAGCGGGACCCAGCGCACCTTCGGCTTCGACACCGCCGTCAGCACGGCCACCGAGGCGCTCGACAGGCTGCACTCGACGGCGGAGAGTCACGACCGGGTGATGGTGGTCGAGCTGATGGGCCGCTACGCCGGCTGGATCACCCTCTATACCGGCCTCTCGGGCAGCGCCGACGTCATCCTGATTCCGGAACTGCCGTTCGACATCGAGAAGGTGGTGGACAAGATCCGGAGCCGGGAGGCCGCCGGCCGACACTTCAGCATCGTGGTGGTGGCCGAGGGGGCCCGTCCGCGGGACGGGGCGATCGAGCTGCTCGAGCGGCGGGGCGTGGGCACGGTGGACCGGCTGGGCGGGATCGCCAGCAAGGTGGCCCGCGCGATCGAGCACCACACCGGCAAGGAGACCCGCACCCTGGTGCTGGGCCACCTGCAGCGGGGCGGGTCGCCCACGACGTACGACCGGCTGCTGGCGCTCCGGTTCGGCGCCGCGGCCGTCCGGGCGATCGCCGACAAGGCGTTCGGGGTCATGGTCGGGCTCAACGGCCCGGACATCACCCGGGTCCCGCTGGAGAGCGTGGTCGGGCGATCCAAGAACGTGCCGCTCGACTGCGACACGATCCGCACCGCCCGCGACCTGGGGATCTGCCTGGGTGACTGACCCCCGCTACCCGGCCACGCACACCGTGGATGCGGGCGAGGTCCTCCACGGGGAGATGATCCCCGATCCCTACCGCTGGCTCGAGAACGGCGAGGACCCCGACACCCGCGCCTGGACCGAGGCGCAGAACGCCCTCACCGAGCGCTATCTCGCCGCGGTCCCGGGCCGGCCGGCCATCCGGCGCCGGCTCGACGAGCTGTTGGCGATCGGCGCGATCGGCGTGCCTACGCCCGCCCGCGGCCGCTACTTCTATCAGCGGCGCGACGGCCGGCAGAACCAGCCCGTGCTGTACGTCCGCGAGGGCGTCGACGGCTCCGACCGGGCGGCGGTCGATCCCAACGCGCTCGATCCGGCAGGAACGACGGCGCTCGACTGGTACTATCCCAGCGACGACGGGGCGCTGCTGGCCTACGGACTCTCCGAGAACGGCAGCGAGCAGAGCGTGCTGCACGTGCTCGACGTGGCCCGCGGCGTCACGCTGCCCGACCGGATCCCGCGGGCGCGGGCGGCGGACCTGGCCTGGCTGCCCGACGGCAGCGGCTTCTACTACACCCGCTACCCGGCGGTCGGCGCGGTGCCCGAGGGGGAGGAGCACTACCACCGCGGGGTCTACTTCCATCGCCTGGGCAACGTCCCCGAGGCCGACTCCCTGGTATTTCAGCCCGCCGAGAAGGAGTATTGGCCGGGCGTGAGCCTGTCGCCGGACGGGCGCTGGCTCGGGATTCACGTCGCCCGCACCTTCGACCAGACCGACCTCTACCTGGGCGACCGCCACGGTCCGGCCGGCGACCAGGTCATCCCGCCGCTGGTGGCCGTGGCCGAAGGTCTGGCCGCCTCGTTCGAAGGCGAGGTGGCGCACGGGCGGTTGTTCCTGCGGACCAACCTCGACGCCCCCACCTACCGGCTGTACGAGGTCGATCCGACGCGGCCGGCGCGGGGGCACTGGCGCGAGCTGGTGCCCCCGCGCGACGATGCCGTGCTCGAGGGCGCGCGCATCCTGGGCGACCGGCTGGCGCTCAGCTACCTGGAGCGGGCCACGTCGCGGCTCCGGCTGGCCGATCTCGACGGCGGGCTCAGGCACGAGATCGCGCTGCCCACGCTCGGCAGCCTGTTCGGCCTCGGGGCGGAATCCGATGGGCACGAGCTCTTCTACGGCTTCTCCTCCTACACCGTGCCACCGAGCATCTACCGGCTGGACCTCCGAACCGACGGGCAGACGCTGTGGCGCCGGGTAGAGACCGACGTCGATCCGGGGCAGTACGAGGTGGAGCAGGTTCGCGTGAGGTCGCGCGACGGCACCCCGGTGACGATGTTCCTGGTCCACCGGCGCGGGCTGGCGCGCACGGGGGACACACCGACGTATCTCACCGGGTACGGCGGCTTCAACATCAGCATGACACCTGCCTTCTCCCGGTCGCTCCTGCTCTGGCTCGAGCACGGCGGGCTGGTGGCGATCCCCAATCTCAGGGGCGGCGGGGAGTATGGCGAGGCCTGGCACCAGGACGGGATGCTGGGGCGGAAGCAGAACAGCTTCGATGATTTCATCGCGGCCGCGGAGTGGCTGATCCGGGAGCGGTACACCCGGCCCGGGCGGCTGGCCGTAGCGGGCGGCTCCAACGGTGGCCTGCTGATGGGCGCGGTGCTGACGCAACGGCCCGACCTGTTCCGGGCGGTGGTGGTCCAGGTCCCGCTGCTTGATATGCTCCGGTACCACCGGTTTCTCATCGCGCGGCTGTGGATTCCCGAGTATGGATCGCCAGAGGAACCGCAGGCGTTCGCCTGGCTCAAGGCGTACTCGCCCTACCACCACGTGCGGCCGGGCACGGCCTATCCGGCCGTCCTGCTCGCCACGGCCGAGAGCGATACCCGGGTGGACCCGATGCACGCCCGAAAGATGACGGCCCAGCTGCAGGCCGCTTCCGGCTCGGGACACCCGGTGCTGCTGCGGCTGGAGGCGCGGGCGGGGCACGGGGCGGGCAAGCCGCTCTCCAAAGTGCTGGACGAGCTGACCGATACCTGGTCGTTTGTGTTTTCGGAGGTGGGGGTCGAGGTTTCACCGGACACCGAACCCAGGAGCCCCGCCTGATGGCCTACTCGTCCCGTCCCGTCGTGAGCATGTCCCAGCCCGATCGCTGGCTGGCCTTCATGCGGATCGTGGTGGGACTCTACTTCGTGAAGGCCGTCTACACCAAGCTGGGTCTGGTCATGCTGGTAGGCGTCCTCCCCGTGCCGGGCGCCTCGGCGCGGTGGATCAGCGTGATGCCGACTATCGTCTCGAAGCAGGCGGCGGACAACCCGGTCCTGTTCTACAAGCACTTCCTCGAGAACACGGTGCTGGGGCACCCCGAGGCGTTCGCCCATCTCACGGCGATCGGCGAGACCGTCACCGGGATCGGGCTGACCCTGGGGCTGCTGACCGGGATCGCCTCGATCACGGGGTTGATGCTGGCGGTCAACTACGGCCTGGCCACCCAGTGGATGTCGCCGGGGCAGCAGGGGTTCCACCTCGTGCTGGTGTCGCTGATGATCGCGTTCTTCTGCGCCCGGGCGGGCCGGACCTGGGGCCTCGACGCACGCCTGTGGAGCGACCGCCCCAAGTCGGTCTTCGCGCGCCGGCCATTTTCCTAGGCCGGGCGGGCGCTACTCGCCGCGGTCGAGCCAGCGGCGCCAGGCGTCGAAACTGAACGGGCGGCCGAGGAAGCGCTCGACCAGCTCGGCCGCGGGGGCCGTGCCGCCGGGCGCCAGGATCGCGGCCCGGTAGCGCCGGGCGGGTGCCGGGTCGAGCAGGTTGGCTTGCTCGAACCCGGTGAACAGGTCTTTGGCAATCACCAGCGACCACATGTACGTGTAGTAGATGGCGGAGTACCCCTCCAGGTGCGTGAAGGACGCCTGAAAATGGGTCTCCGGCATCGGCGGGTAGGGCAGGTAGGCGGCGCTCACCGCCTGGACGATCGAGTCCGTGTTCACCTGGGCCGGCGGCCGGTCGTAGAGGGAGAGCGACACCCGCGCCAGCAGCATCTGTCCCCGCACATCGAGCGCCCGCCCGAACGCCTCGGCCCGGTTCATCTGCCGGACGAGCCCGGCCGGAATGGGCTCGCCGGTCCGATAGTGGCGGGCGAAGGTGGCCAGCACCGCCGGATCCCGGATCCACTCCTCGAGCATCTGCGACGGCGCCTCGACGAAGTCCCACTCCGTCTTGACCCCGCTCTGTCCCAGCCAGCGTCCCCGCCCGCCCAGCTGCGCATGCAGCAGATGCCCGAACTCGTGGAACACCGTTTCGACGTCGCTGTGCGACATCAGTCCGGGATCGCCGGGCGTGCCGCCGGGGAGATTGCACACCAGCGCGCCCTCGGGAACGTCCCGGCCGCCAATGCCGTTCCGGATGGCGAAGTGGGCCGCGTGGGAGTATTTCCCCGGACGGGGATGCATGTCGAGGTAGAACCGTCCTACCCGCCGCCCGCCCTCGAACATCTCGTACGCTTCCACCGACGGATCCCACACGGGTACGCTCACGCGCCGGAAGGTGAGCCCGAAGAGCCGACTCGACAGGTCGAGCACGCCCCGCTTCACCGCCTCGTAGGGGAAATAGGGGCGCACCTGCTGGGAGTCGAAATCGTAGGCCGACCGGCGCACCAGCTCGCGCAGGTAACCCGCCTCCCAGCGATTCACCACCGTGGCCGCTGGATCGTCCTGGCGCTTGCGCTCGAGCAGGCGCGCGTACTCCGCCCGGGCCGCCGGGGCGGAGGCCTCGGCGATCCGGTCGATGAACGCTGACGCCTTGGCCGCGGAGCCGACCATCTTGTCGGCGGTGGCGTAGTCGGCCCAGGAGGCAAAGCCGAGCAGGTGGGCCAGCGCGTCCCGCCGGGCGATCAGCCGGTCGAGCACCGCCATGTTGCCCGGGTAGGCCCGGGTGTCGAAGGCGATCCGCATCCGCCGCCGCAGCTCGCCGCTCCTGGCGTAGGTCAGCACCGGAATGGCGTCGGGATACTCGGTGGTCAGCACGATGCGCCCGTTCGCGCCGGGCCGGTGCGCGGCCACGAAGTCCTCGGGCAGCCCCGCCAGCTCCGCGGCCGAATCCACCACCACGGTGTTGGCGGCCTCGCGGATGTTGCGGTTGAACTCCTGGCCGATCGCGATCAGCTCCTGATTGAGCGCCCGGATCCGCTGCCGCGTCGCCTCGTCCCGATCGACGCCGGCCAGCCGGAAGCCGAGCAGGGTCCGGCGGATGTAGTACCGAGTAACGGCGTCCGCGGCGGAAGTGTCCATGGCGCTCAGCGCGTCGTAGATCCGGCGGTCGAGCGCGATCTCGGTGCCGAGCGCCGCCACCCGTTGGGCGGCCGCCTCGGCCGTGGCTCTGACGGCCGAATCCGGGTGGACGGCGGCCACGAGGCCAGTCTGGTTTTCGGCGCCCTCGAGCTGCCGGCGAATCCAGTCGTACACTGTGAGCGTGTTGGCGATCGTCCGCCGCCCCCGGACCGCGATCAGGCGGTCCCTCAGGACCCGAGCCTCGGCCAGGCGGCCATCGATCCGGCGCCCGAAGGCCGTGGCGGTCGGCTGGTCGGCCCAGAAGGGACGGTCATCGGCTGGAGCAGTCTGGTGGGGCGGAGCGATCAGGAGGGCGGCAACCAGCAGCGACGGCACCGGCATGCGGAACTCAGTGGATGAGGATGGGTGGTGAGCGGAGGCCGCCGACGACCCCGTCGGCCTCGCAGTGGGCGTCACGCGCGCTGTACACGACGCAGAAGACCCCGTCGGCGTTCCAGCGGGCGTACCATTGACGCATCACCCCGCGATCCTGGGCCGAGAAGCGTTTGGACGGGACGTCGTCAGAGTAGGCCGCGACGTGGGTGTGCACCGTGCCCTGCCAGGCCGGCGGACCACAGTGCTCAACCGAGCCGGCCGCCGAGATGCTCATCGAGTCGGCCTCTTCCGGGGCCAAGGCCAGGATGTGGTCCACGAAGACGGTGTCGTGCCGAATCGCCGCGCCGAGGCAAGCCACCCGCTCCTGCTTGGCGGCCACGCTCTGCTCCCAGAGCGAGCGGAGCCCGAGGCTGGCCTCGCGATTGAACTGAAAGGCGGGTTGCGGCGGCCTGGAGGTGTCGGCCGGCGCGGCAGGCGAGCTGTCCGACTGGGCGCGCGCCGCTCCGGCCAGGAACGCCAGGGCCACTCCCAAGCCCAGCGAGCGCCCGGCGTGGCCCATGCGCCTCAGTACCTCGTGCTGGGGAGGATGAGGAGGCTCGCGCCGTCGATCTCGCAGTGGGCCTCGTTCTCGGCGTAGAGCAGACAAAAGGTCCCGTCCATCTTCCAGCGTTGCCACCACATCAGCATCACGCCTCGGTCGGAGCCGGAGAACTGGCGGTGGGAAGGCTGGCCGGAAGGGAGCGCGAGGTGGGTATGCACCGTGCCCTGCCACTCGGGGGGGCCGCAAAGGTCGAGCGAGACACCGGCGGCCACCGCCTCGGCATCGGCGCCGGAGGCCAGCGGCCGGAGCCGGAGGATCCGCAGGGTATCGCCCTCGACCACGCTGGCGAGACAGGCCACCCGTTCGGCCCCCGCCGCCGCGCTTTCGCGCCAGAGCGCGCGCATCGCCACCTGGGCATCGGGCGCGAGCACGAGCGCCTGAGGCACCGCGGGACGCCCTGCGGCCAGCGCCGCGGAGGCGATGACGGCGACCGCCAGGAGCCGGGTCACGCGGTGGGGGCGGGGCGGCTGGTCACGGTGCGGTCCCAATGGCCACGCCCCAGGGAATCTTGCCGACCGGAATCTTCTTGAGCACGGTGAGCCTGGTGGCGTCGATCACGCTGACGTCATTGGACGGCCCGTTGGCCGAGTAGAGCTTGCGCCCGTCCGGGGTGACGGCAATGCCCCACGGGCGCTGCCCTACCGGCGCTGAGGCGACCAGCGAATCGGTGGCCACGTCGATCACCGACACCGTGCCGCCACGGCCGTTGGAGACGAAGATCCGGCGTCCGTCGGCCGCGGCCTCGGCGTCCATCGGCTTCGACCCCGGCGGCATGGTGATGACCTTGAGCGATTTTCTGGCGGGCACGTCCAGCACCCAGACGGTGCCGTCCACCTCCGAGGTCACGAAGGCCCGCTTGCCGTCCGGGGTGAACGCGAGCGAGCGCGGGCGTTTGCCCACCTCGATGTGGCCAACCACCCCGCCGGTCTTCGTGTCCACCACGGTCACGTCGTGATCGGTCTCCCCGGTCACCCACACGGTCTGCCCGTCGGGATGCACCCGCACACCCTCAGGCTCCTTTCCCACCTTCACGGTCGAGCGAATCCTGCCGCTGGCGACGTCCACCACCGAGGCAGTGCCCGCGTCCTCGTTGGAGACGAAGAGGGTGGTGCCGTCCCGGCTGATGTCGAAGTTCTCGGGGTCGGAGCCGCCGGGGAGGACCCGCGACACCGTGCGCGCCGCCGCGTCCACCACCGCGATTCCATCCTTCGACTTGTCGGCCTTGAGCTTCTCGCACTCTTCGTCGGGCATCGTCGGCGGGCACTTGGGGGAGCCACTGAGGGCGACGAACACCGTCCGCCCGTCCTGACTCACCCGGACGCCGCGGGGCCGGGTGCCGACTGGAATCGTGGCGATGACGGTATCCGTCCGCGTGTCGATGACAGTGAGTTCCTGGGAGTCCTCGTTGGTGACGTACGCCAGGAGGTCGCCCGAGGACGTGGCGGGCGCCGGGACGCTGTCGGGGCCGGACGTGGCGGCGTCGCGGGCGGGCGCGTCACCCTTGCCGCAGGCGGAGAGGAGCAGCAGGGCGGCGCCGGCCGCCAGGAGGTCACTTTGCATCGAGAATCGCCTTGTCGCGGTTGCGGGCGTGATCCAGTCCCACGGTCTTGTCCATGCCAATGGCGCCCCGGAAGTCGGCGCCGTCCACATTGGCCTGGGTGAGCTTGGCTCCGGTGAGGTCCGCCTTGGTCAGATCGGTGTGGACCAGCTCGGAGTTGCTGAGGTCGGTGCGGGCCAGGTTGGCTCCAGCCAGGGTGGCGTAGGAGAAATCCG
>JBBRGH010000021.1:0-17099 GCA_038240915.1 Gemmatimonadales bacterium
GTCGGCCTCGTCACCGGTGGCGAGATAGGTGGGACACGCCGGCAGGCAGAATCCGCAGTGCACGCACGGGGCGAGCGGGTCGCTCACTCCCCTCCCTCGAGCGCCACGCTGAGGCACTGGCCGGGGTCGAAGGTGTCGCGGAGGCGGCCCACGAGCTGGCCGACTCCTTCGCGGTAGGCGCCGAAGTGGCCCAGCGCCCGGCGCACGGGCCAGGGGGCCCGCTCGAGGGTCATGGGGATTTCGCGCGCCGCGGCCGCGCGGCGCACCGCTCGGAGCCGCTCGACCGGCGCGTCGCCGGTCCAGCGGATCATGCCCGAGCCCGCGCCGGCCGACAGCAGGTGCTCGTCGAGGTCGTGGGCCAGCAGGTCGATCGCGTCGTCCACCCCGTCGGCCAGGACGCCGAGCCGGAGGGTGATCGGGCCGCCCTGGCTGCCCCGCGCCACCAGGCTCCAGAAGGCGGCGGTGCGGTCGGCCGGGAGCGGCTGCCAGGCGAGGCCCGCGATCGGCGCGATCCGGCGGACGTCGCCCTGCACGGCCGCGTCGGTTCCGAGGAAGCGCGCCGCCAGGATCCAGTCGGCCTCGGCCGCGAGCGCGGGCGAGAGCAGCTCGAGCGCCGCCGGCACCAGCTCGGCGGCCATCACGTCGCGCGCGGCGGAGGAGAGCGTGTCGCGGGTGCCCCGCGCCACCAGGGTGACGTCGGCCCGGGGCAAGGCCCGGAGCCGGAGGTGCGCCTCGGCGATGATGCCGAAGCCGCCGAAGCCGCCGACCTGGAGCTTGGTGAGGTCGTACCCGGCCACGTTCTTCACCACCCGGCCGCCGGCCTTGACCAGCCGGCCGTCGCCGGTGGCCACGGTACAGCCGAGGATGTGGTCCCGCACGGGACCGAAGCCGTGGCGAAGCGGGCCGGCGGTGGCGGTGGCGATGACCGAGCCGAGGCTGCGCTCGGGCCGGCCGGGCGGATCGAGGGCGAGCCACATGCCCTCGTCGGCCAGCCGGCGGCGGAGCGCTTCGAGCGGCGTGCCGGCCTGGACGCTGGCCACCAGATCGGCCGGACTGACCGACAGCACCTGGTCGAGCGCGCGGGTGCTGACCGTGAGGTCGGCCGGCGCGTCGGCCGGGAGCCAGGTGCCCTGGCCCTCGACCCGGATCTTCCAGCCCTCCTCGTGCGCCAGCCGGCAGACCAGCGACAGGGCGTCGTCGTTCTCGGGGATGGCGCGCGGGTGGCCGGCCGCGTCGCGCTCGACGCCGCCGGTGCCGAGCAGCGCGCGGAGCCGGCCGTGGACGACGTCGCTCATCGGGCCGCCGCCGTCGCCCGCCATTCGCGGCAGGCGTGGACCGGCACGAC
Organism: Gemmatimonadales bacterium; assembly: GCA_038240915.1. Lineage (GTDB taxonomy): Bacteria > Gemmatimonadota > Gemmatimonadetes > Gemmatimonadales > GWC2-71-9 > CAVVWJ01. The sequence goes on from JBBRGH010000021.1 coordinate 1,346, forward strand.
CTTGCCCGGGTTGGCCCGCTCGGCGGGATCGAACACCCGGCGCACCGCCTGCATGGCGCCGAGGGTGTCGGGGTCGAAGATCCAGGGCATGTAGTCGAGCTTGTCGGAGCCGACGCCGTGCTCGCCGGTGATGCTGCCGCCGGCCTCGACGCAGGCGGCCATGATCTCGCGACAGGCCAGGTGGACCCGGTGGGCCAGGTCGGGATCGCGGCGGTCGAAGGAGATGTTGGGGTGCAGGTTGCCGTCGCCCGCGTGGAACACGTTGCTGATGCTGAGCCGGTGCCGGTCGCGGATCTCGGCGATCCGGTCCATGATGTCGGGGAGCGCGCTCCGGGGGACGACCGCGTCCTGCACCGCGAGGTCGGGCGCGATCCGGCCCATGGCGCCGAAGGCCTTCTTCCGGCCCTGCCAGAGCCGGGCCCGGTCGGCCACGCTCGACGCGCTCCGGACGGTGCGGGCGCCGCGCTGGCGGAGGATGGCGCTCACCGTGTCCGATTCCGCCTCGACCGCGTCGCCCTGGCCGTCGAGCTCCACCAGCAGCACGGCGGCCGCGTCGGTGGGATAGCCGGCGGCGTAGATCGAGGCTTCGACCGCGGCGACGCAGGCCTGGTCCATCATCTCCATCGCCGCCGGCACGATCCCGGTGGCGATCACCGCCGAGACCGCTTCGCTGGCCGAGCGGACCGAGGGAAAGTCGGCCAGCAGCGTCCGGATGCTGGCCGGGACCCGCTCCAGCCGGACGGTGATCTCGGTGACGATGCCGAACATCCCCTCGCTCCCCACGAACAGGCCCACCAGGTCCGGGCCCCACGGCTCTCCGTGCGGCGAGCCCAGCACCACGGTCGAGCCGTCGGGCAGCACCACGTCGAGCCGGACGATGTGGTTGGTGGTGACCCCGTACTTGAGGCAGTGCGGGCCGCCGGCGTTCTCGGCCACGTTGCCGCCGACGGTGCAGGCGGCCTGGCTCGACGGGTCGGGCACGTAGTGGAGGCCGAGCGGCGCCACCGCCTCGGAGAGCCGGGCGTTGACCACGCCGGGCTGGACCACGGCCCGGCGGTGCACGGGGTCCACCGACAGGATCCGGTTCATCCGGGTCAGGGCGACAAGCACCGCATCCCCGTCGGCCACGGCGCCGCCGGACAGGCCGGTCCCGGCCCCGCGGGCGACGAAGGGCACGTCGGCCAGGTGGAGCAGGCGGAGCAGCTGGCGGACCTCGTCGGCGGTGCCGGGCATGACCACGATCCCGGGATAGGACTCGCGGGTGGGCAGGCCGTCCATGGTGTAGGTCTTGAGCTCGGCGCGGCGGTGCCGGACCCACCGGGGGCCGACGATGCGGCCGAGCGCTTCGATCAGGGCCGGGCGCATTATCCGGGGCGACTCATGCGGAGGGCAGGTCGGGCTGAGCATGCCCGTGCCCGTTGGTGTGGGCCCGCCGGTGGACTTCGAGCGCGCGCCTGGCGGCCTCGCTGAGCGGGGGCAGGGCAAGGAGCAAGGCCTCCACCCGGCGGCTGGTGGACCGCTCCACCAGCAGGCGCTGCTTGAGGGCCGGATCCACTTCGAGCCCGGCCGCGGCCTGGAACGAGAGGCCCACGGCGTCCTCGGGCAGCTCGGGATCCTCGGGCGGCACATCGGCGAGCTGGCGCACCAGCGCGGCGTACTCGAGAAAGGCGGCGCGCAGCTCGGCAGCGCGGGCGGCGGCGGGCTCGGTGGCGGGATCGTCCTGGAAGGTCTCCACCTGCGCCACGGCGTAGGGGACCGACTCGTCGAGCAGTTCCGAGACCACGAACCGGTCGCCGCCGAGCACGACGACGTTGGAGCGACCGTCGGGCAGCTGCTGGTTGACCCGCACCTCCGCCGTGCAGCCGACCATGCCGGGGTCGGGCGCGCCGCCGATGGTGCCCGGCGGGGTGATGCCGAAGCGCCGGTCGCCGGCCAGGCAATCGTCGAGCATCTGCCGGTAGCGCGGCTCGAAGATGTGGAGCGGCATCGGGGTGCCCGGGAAGAGAACGACGGTGAGCGGAAAGACGGGAAGCCGCATGGGAGGAATCTAGCGGGGGCGGGGAGAGCGAGGTGCTGCGGATCCGACGCGGGATGGTGCGCGCCGGCGCCGGGGGCTCAGGCCCCGGCGCCCGGGCCTGCGGTCAGGCGGCGCCCCAGAATCCCCGGAGGGCGCGGACATCGGGCGAGTCGCGCAGCTTTTCGAAGGCGCGCTCGCGGATCTGGCGGATGCGCTCGCGGGTGACGCCGAGCAGCTCGCCGATCTTCTCGAGGGTGAGGGCCTCGGAGCCCTCCTCGAGCCCGTAGTACAGGCTGAGGATCTTGCGCTCGCGGGGGGTGAGGTGGCGCTGGAAGATGCGGTCGATGAACTCGCGCTGCAGCCGGGAGTCGGTCATCTCCTCGATCTCGCTGCCGCCGGTGCCGGCCACCCGCTCGCCGAAGGTGCTGGCGCTCCGGTCCTGGCGCTCGACCGGGGCGTCGAGCGAGACCTCGGTCGAGGTCATGCGGCGGGCGCTCCGGATGTTGTCCACCGTCTCGTTGAGCGCGGTGGCGACTTCCTGGTCGGTGGGCTCACGGCCGAGCTCCTGGGCCAGGAAGCTCTGGGCCCGGGCCATGCGGACCAGGGCGGAGTTCTGGTTGAGCGGGATGCGCACGCTCCGGGTCTGCTCGGCCAGCGCCTTGAGCACCGCCTGACGGACCCACCACACCGCGTAGGAGATGAATTTGACGCCGTGGTCGGGGTCGAACTTCTTGACCGCCTTGAGCAGGCCCTCGTTGCCGATGGCGACCAGCTCGGAGAGGTCGAGCCCGTGGCCCTGGTACTTCTTGACGTAGGAGATGACGAACCGGAGGTTCGCCGTCACCAGCCGCTCGGCTGCCGTCTCGTCGCCGGCGAGCGCCCGCCGGGCCAGGCGCTTCTCCTCCTCGGGGTCGGAGATCATCGGGAGCTTCTGGATGTCGAGGAGATATTGGTCGAAGGCGCCGGACGGAGCGGAACGGACCAGCATACGAGCTTTCGTACGGACGTGGGCCATAAACAACCCCGAGCGAGAGTTGAGAAAACGGCGATGTCGACGTATGGGCGGCCGGCCGGGCCGAGGAGAGAGGCAACGAATATAGGATTCGGCTTCCTGCCGGTCAAGCAAAATGTTGAATCCACATCACAAATCGTTTCTAGAAATAGCGTTCGGATGTTTGTCCACTTATCGACATGCGTGCGGATCGGTCTGGCTCGATTGTGCTGTTGGAAGCTGCTGTGAGGTAGGAGCTTACGACGATGACCGTCGAGCCAGACGGGCCGCGGCAACCCCCACGGGCGGGCTCAGCCGATCGCGGCCAGCGCCTCCCGGATCGCCGGTTCCGGCGCCTCCCGGCTCCAGCGCTCGCCCTCGTCCATCGTTCCCAGCGCCCGCGGCAGCGCGAACCGCACCGCCGCGCCCCGGTTCTTCTTGTCGCTCCCCATCGCCCGCATCACCTGGTCGGCGGGGAGCCGCCGGGCCAGCCGGACCGGCAATCCCAGCCGGGTCAGCAGGGCCGCCACCCGCGCCCCCAGGCCGGCCGGCGCCACCCCGAGCCGCTCCGCCAGCGCGCACTCGGCCACCAGGCCCAGGGCCACCGCCTCGCCGTGGGGCAGCTCGTAGCCGCTGGCGTGCTCGAGCGCGTGGGCCACCGTGTGGCCGGCGTTGAGGATGGCCCGGCGGCCGGCCTCGCGCTCGTCGCCGCTCACGACCTCGGCCTTGATCTCGACGCTCCGGCGGACCAGCCGGGTCAGGGCTGCCTCGTCCCGGCGGAGCAGGTCCTCGGCGTCGTGCTCCATCCAGGCGAAGTAGCCCTCATCGGCGATGAGCCCGTGCTTCACCGCCTCGGCCATACCGCTCCGGAACTCGCGCTCGGGCAGGGTGGCCAGGGCACGCGGGTCGGCCACGACGGCGGTGGGAGGATGGAAGGCGCCGATCAGGTTCTTGCCCTCGGGCGTGTCCACCCCGGTCTTCCCGCCCACCGACGCGTCGAGCATGGCGAGCAGCGAGGTCGGCGCCTGGACGTAGGGAATGCCCCGCATGTAGGTGGCGGCGACGAACCCCGCCAGGTCGCCCGCGACGCCGCCGCCCAGGGCCACGATGCCGCTGTCCCGGCCGAAGCCGTCGGCCAGCAGCGCATCGGTGAGCCGAGCCCACTGCTCCCGGCTCTTGGAGGGCTCGCCCGGCGGAAAGGTGAGGGCCGTGCCGGCCCAGGGCCCGCGTCCGAGCCGGCCGGCCTGGAGCAGCGCATGCACCCCGGCATCGGCGATCATCGCGACCCGCGCGGGCCCGAGGTGCTCGAGCACCAGCGCCTCGAGCCGGACCAGCAGGCCCGGCTCGACGTACACGGGATAGCGGCCGAGGGCGTGGCTCACGACCACGGGGAGTGCGGTCACCAGGTCACGTCGCCGGCGCTGTCGCGATGGTTGGCCAGGCGGGCCAGGGTGAAGAGGAGGTCGGACAGGCGATTGAGGTAGACCACGAAGGCCGCCGGCACCGCGGTCTCGTGGGCCAGGTGCACCACGCTCCGCTCCGCCCGCCGGCAGACGGTGCGCGCCAGGTGCAAGGCCGCCGCCTTGGGCGTCCCGGCGGGCAGCACGAAGGCGCGGAGCGGCGGCAGCTCGCCGTCGGCGGCGTCGATGACCTGCTCGAACTGGGTCACCCGCTCGTCCGACAGCTCGGCCTTGGCCAGCGCGGCCGCGACCTTGTCCGGGTCCGGCGTGGCCAGGTGGCCGCCGATGGCGAACAGGTCGCGCTGCACCGCCTCGAGCAGATCGTCGAAGAAGTGGACCGGCTGGGTGGCGCGGACGACGCCCAGGGCGGAGTTGAGCTCGTCCACGTCGCCGTAGGCGGCGACCCGGGGATGATCCTTGGGCACCCGGCCGCCGCCGAACAGGCCGGTCTCGCCCTCGTCGCCGGTCCGGGTGTAGATCTTCATCGACATGGTCCGTCCACCTCCGCTGCGGCCACCACCAGGTTCTCCCGCGGCTGCACGATCCCCCAGCGCACGCTGCCGTCGCGCACGTCCACCTGTTCCAGCCAGAGCTCGTCCCCGCGGAAGGCGAAGTCGCTGATCGGCTGGAGCCGGCGCCAGTAGATCGGCCGGCCGCCGGCGCCCCACGCCACCAGCCGCCCGCCGCGGAGGGCGAGCAAGCTGGGGCGGAAGATGGACTGCCGCCACGCGCCGGCGCTATCCCACACCATCACGGCGGTGGCCACCAGCGTGTCGCCCTCGGCGGCGAGGCGGCGGACCCGGAGCGAGATCGCGTAGCGCACCCGGTCGTCGGCCACCCGGAAGGCGATGACGTCGGCCGCGTCCACGTCGGCCAGGGTGTTGATCTCGACGCCCGCGCTCCCCATGGCCCGGAGGTCGAGCGCGCGGTGGTCGGCGCCGAGGAGCGAGTCGAGGGCGCGCTCGGTCCGGCCCACCAGCTCGCGGGTGAGCCCGGCGGACGGGCCCGGCACCGAGTCGCGCCGCACCAGCTTCGACTCGCGTCTGGCCCCGGTGTCACCGCTCCGCAGCGAGCCCAGCACCGGCCCGCGGAGCGGCGGATCCTCCCGGGGACGGTCGTCCGCCACGATCAGCTCCAGCTGGGCGCCCCGGGCGCCGCAGCCGCGGCCGCCGCCCCGGAGCAGCATGGCCTCGACGGCCACCTCGGTGTGGCCCAGGGGCGAGCCGACCACGGCCGACTCGACCGACGGCCCGGAGCCGGCCACGGTGCGCCGGCGCTGGGGTTCGCCCAGCCGCACCACCCGCTCGCGGGCGAGCGCGGCCCAGGGATCGGGCGCCCCCGCCAGGTCGGGGCGGTAGCGCCGGAGCAGCCCGGCGATGAAGGCGGTGTCGCTGGAGAGGAGGTGGATCGCGCGGCTGGTGCCTTCGCCGACGAAGCTACCTGCCAGGGTGCCGGCGGAATCGAGCCGGGCGTCGCTCGCGAGGGAGAGCGAGTCGAGCGGGGCGGGAGGACGCTCGCGGAGGAGCTGGCCCAGGAAGCGGCCGGCGCTCCGGCAGCCCCCGAGCGGCGCCAGCAGCAGGAGCAGCGCGGCGACCGCGAGGGGGAGGGAGGGCGCGGGCGCGCGGCGGGGCGTCATCCGCGGCAATGTGACGGGCTCCCCGGGCGAGCGGAAGGGCGACCGGGCCCGGGGGCATGACAGGAGCCGTTATTTTTATACATTCCACCGCTTGTTCCCGAAACCGCGACCAGTGACGCAGGAGCCGACGTGCCCGAGCAGGACATGAAGGACATCTCGATCATCGGCGGAGGGCCGACCGGGCTCTTCGCGGCGTTCTACGCCGGGATGCGGGGAGCCTCCGCCCGCATCATCGACGCGCTGCCCGCGCTCGGGGGGCAGCTGATGGCGCTGTATCCGGAGAAGTTCATCTTCGACGTCGCCGGGTTTCCCAAAGTGCTGGCCAAGGACCTGGTGCGCGACATGACGACCCAGGCGCTCCAGTTCGGCACCACCACCCACCTGGGCGAGATCGTCACCGGGCTCCGGCGGGTGGAGGACGACGGCCTCGGCCACTTCGTGCTCGAGACCGACGGCGGCGACTATCCCTCGCGCACCATCGTCATCGCGGCCGGCATCGGCGCCTTCGAGGCCCGCCGGCTGGGGATCGAGGGCGAGGACGCCTTCGAGGAGAAGGGCCTCTACTTCAAGGTCCTCGACCCCAAGGCGTTCGCGGGGCGCCGGGTGCTGCTGGTCGGCGGCGGGGACTCGGCCTTCGACTGGGCCGTCAACCTCCAGGGCGTGGCCGAGTCGATCCTGCTGATCCACCGGCGCGACGGGTTCCGGGCCCACGCCGCCACCATCAACCAGGTGACCGAGCTCTGCCGCCAGGGCCAGTGCGACGTGCGGACGTTCTGGGAGGTGAAGAAGATCGAGGGCGACGGGAAGGTCGAGCGGGTGACGATCTTGAACATCAAGACGAAGGAGGAGGAGACGCTCGAGCTGGACGCGATCATCCCGCTGCTCGGCTTCCACTCCGACCTGGGCGCCATCAAGGAGTGGGGTCTCGACACCGAGAAGGCCGACATCAAGGTCAGCCAGCTGATGGAAACCAACGTCACCGGGATCTACGCCGCCGGCGACATCACCGCCTATCCGGGCAAGCTCAAGCTGATCGCCACCGGCGCCGCGGAGGCGTGCATCGCGGTGAACAACGCGGTGCACTACCTCAATCCCAAGGCCAAGGTGAACCCGGGCCACTCCTCCAACCTGGCCATCTTCGGGCAGAAGGACGACTGAGGCCGGGCGCTACACCAGCTTGGGTCGGAGGAAGAACTTGAGCGCGCCCGCGCGCGGGGCCGGGCGATCCGCCTCGATGCCCATCACGCCACTCTTGGGATAGTCGACCCCGAGCCCCGACCCGGAGCCGGTCAGCAGCAGCCCCGCCAGCTCCTCCAGCCACGGCGAGTGGCCCACCAGGGCCACGATGGCCCCGTCTCCCGGCCGGCCGATGTCCTCGGCCAGCCGGGCGAGATTGGGCGCGTCGGCGAGCGCGGCCGAGGCCACCGGTGGATCGGGCAGGGCCAGCTCGCGGGCGAGGATGGCCGCCGTTTCGGCGGCGCGGGCCCAGGGGCTGGTGAGCACCAGGGCCGGCACCAGGTCGCGCTTCCGGAGGAAGCGGCTCACGTCGCGCTGGACCTTCCGGCCCTTGTCGGTGAGCGGCCGGTCGCGGTCGTCGGGCCACTGGGTGGGGTCGCGGTCGCCGGCGTGGGCGTGGCGAATGAGGAGCAGGAGCATCGGTCGAATCCCGTCTGGTCGTGATCGCGGAGGCGCAGGAGCTGAACGCTACTTCGCCCGGCCCATCTCCACCACCACGCTGTCGATCTGCTGAATCACCGACCGCCCCGGCTGGGCATGATGGTTGGCCTGGACCGAGAAGGTCCAGACCCGGCCGTCCGGGCGCTCGATGAAGCCGGAGAGCGAGTTGACTCCGCCGATGCTGCCGTCCTTGGCGCGCACCCGGCCCGCGAGCGGCGTCCGGACGAAGCGGGTTCGGAGCGAGCCCACCTGGCCCGACTGAGGCAGGCCGGCGAGAAAGGTGGCGGCCCGCGGATGCCCGCGGATGAACCGGAGGATCCGGGTAAAGGCGGCCGGAGTGACCAGGTTGCCGCTCGAGAGGCCGGACCCGTCCGCCAGGGAGAACTCGGTCGAGTCCACCCGCACCGAGTCGATCAGGAATCGTCGCTCCACCGCCAGCCCCTCGGTCCACGAGCCGGCCCGTCCGAACCGGCGGCCGAGCTGCTTGAGTACCATCTCGGCGAACCAGTTCTGGCTCCGGTTGAGAATGGGGAAGAGCCATTCGCGGAACGGGCGCGAGGTGATCTCCGCCAGCGGCGCCGTGGCGCGGGCGCCGCGGTAGCGCATCGAGTCGGTGGTGGAGCGGGTGGCGCCGGTTACGGCGATCCCCGCCTCCTGCAGCACCTGCCGGAAGGCCCGGGCGGTGAACAGGTTCGGGTCGGGCATGGCGAACGACTCGGTCTGGGTCGGCCGGTCGAGGGCGGCGGTGCCTTCGGCCCAGACGTGGAGCGTGCCGGGCTCGCGGTAGAATCGGTCGCCGATGTCCGAGGGGCCCGCGGCCGGCACGGTGACGGTCCGGTTCTCGAACACCACGTCGCCCACGTCGGGCGACATCGTGATCACGGCGGGATTCCCCGGCTCCGCGCCCGGTCCCCAGACGAAATCCACGCTGTTGTCGTTGAAGCCGAGGCCGGTGACGGGCGCGGCGTACCACCAATTGAGGTCGAACGACTCCCAGCCGGGGTTGACGGTGAGCGGCTCGAAGTAGCTCCCGTCGCCCACCAGGTCGCCGCGGATCTCGCGGACGCCGCGCGTCCTCAGGCTTGCGGCGAGCTCGCGCAGGCGGGTGAACGAGTCGGTCTCGCAGGCGCCTTCGCGGAGCGTGTCGGTGGCGAAGCAGCGCTTGCCGAAGGTGGGATCGCCCCGGCCGTAGAGGATCAGGTCGCCCTGGAGGATCCCGCCGGCGAGCGGGCCGTTACTGTAGAGGCTGGTCTTCACGGTCCAGTCGGGCGGGATCAGGGCCGAGGCCACCGCGGCGACCACCAGCTTGGTGTTGCTGGCCGGAATGAACAGCTGGCGCGCGTTCCGGCCGTAGCGCAGGGTGCCCTTCTCGTCCACCAGGGCGACGCCCCAGAGCTGGCGGTCGAACGGGCGGGCGTCGAGCCGGGCGTCGATCCGCCGGGGGAGGGTCTGGGCCGACAGGGAGGACGACGGCACCGGCGCCGCGAGGACGAGCAGGGCCGCGAGCGGCAGCAGCGAGCGCAGGGTCGGTGTGCCCCCCTCAGTCATAGGCCACCCTCGGATCGACCCGGGCATAGAGCACGTCCGTCAGCAGGTTCACCAGCACGAAGACCAGGCTCAGGAAGAGGATGCTGCCCTGGATCGCGGGGAGGTCGCGCTTGTCGATCGCGGTGAGCACGTAGCGGCCGACGCCGGGCCAGGAGAAGATGGTCTCGGTCAGGATCGAGCCGGTGAGGTAGCTGCCGAAGTCGAGCCCGAGCACCGTCACCACCGGCAGCAGCGCGTTCCGGAAGGCGTGGTGCAGCACCACCCGCCCCTCGCCCAGGCCCTTGGCACGGGCGGTGCGGACGAAGTCGCTCTGGAGGATCTCCTGCATCGCGGCGCGGGTCATCCGGGATACGAACGCCACCGAGCGCATGCCCAGCGTGAGCGCCGGCAGGATGAGGTAGAGCGGACCGCGGGCGCCCGAGGGCGGCAGCCAGCGCAGGGTGACGGCGAAGACCAGGATCAGCAGCAGTCCCACCCAGTACACCGGGAACGAGACGCCGAGGTAGGCGGCCAAGGCGCTGGCGCGGTCGAGCCAGCTGCCGGGGCGCCAGGCGCCGTAGATCCCGATGGCGATGCCGGTGAGGGCCGCGAACAGCATCGCGGCGCCGGCCAGCTGCAGGGTGGCCGGGAAGCGCTGCAGCAGGTCGGTCAGGATCGGGCGGCGGGTGATGTAGCTGGTGCCGAGGTCGCCCCGGACCACGCCGCCGACGTAGCGGACGAACTGGCGCGGGAGGGGATCGTCGAGGTGGAGCTCGGCCCGGAGCCGGGCGATGGTCTCGGCGTCGGCGCGCTCGCCCACCATGGCCTGCACCGGATCGCCCGGCGCGACGTAGAGGAGCAGGAAGGTGACGGCGAGGACCCCGAACAGGGTCGGGATCAGCAGGGCCACCCGGGTCAGCAGGAAGCGGGTCACCGGACCCGCTCCACGCTGGTCCAGCGCTGGCCGGTGAAGACGGCGGGGATCCGCCAGCCCTTCACGTCGCGCTGCATCGCCCACACGTCGGCGGGGAACCAGAGGAAGATCCAGGGGGCGAGGTCGAACACCCGGGCGTCGACGGCCCGGGCCAGGCGCGCCTTCTCCAGCGTGTCGGGCGTGCTCCGCGACCGCTCGATCATCCCGTCCAGCACGGTGTCGCTGAGGAAGGCGTAGTTGCCGCCCGGCCCCTTGTTGCTGGAGTGGAACAGCGGTTAGGAGAAATTCTCTGGGTCGGGGTAGTCGGCGTACCAGTCGCCCAGGAACAGGTCGGCCTCGCCGTTCCGCACCGTGGCCCGGACGCTGGGCGCGTCGCGCTCGATGATCTCGATCTGGATGCCGAGCAGGCCGAGGTCCTGCTGGACCGACTGGGCGACCCGGGCCAGCTCGGCCCGCTTGCTGCGCCAGAGCTGCAGCTTGAACCCGTGGGCGTAGCCGGCCTCGGCGAGCAGGCGGCGGGCGCCCGCGGTGTCCCAGGCATACGGGGCACGGGTGGAGTCGTAGCCAAGGATGCCGGGCGGGACCGCGCCCGCGGCGAGGACCCCGCGGCCGGCCATCTGGGTGCGAAGCAGGGTCCGGACGTCGGTGGCGAGGTTGAGTGCGCGGCGCACACGGACGTCCTTGAGCGGCCCCCGGGTGGTGTTCATGGCGATGTACAGGTCCCGGAGTGCGGGGCGCCGCTGCAGCTCCTCCGGCCGCTCCATCTCCCAGCGCCGGGTCTCGCCGAAGGGGATCTCGACCACGCTCAGGTTGCCGGTCTCGTATTCGGCGCCCTGGGTGAGCACCTCCGGGATGATCCGAACGGTCAAGGTGTCCGCTGTGGGTGCCCCGGCCCAGTAGGTGGGGTTCCGGGCAAGCACGATCGCGTCGTCGTGGGCCCAGGAGACGAAGCGCCACGGCCCGCTGCCCACCGGTGCCTGATCGAAGCCGGGCGGGGTAGGAGTGGGGACCACCGCCGCCACCGGCATGGCGAGAAACTTGGGGAAGATGTTGAGCGGCTCGGTCAGGGTGAAGACGACGGTGCTGTCGTCGGGCACCGCGATCCCGGGCAGGGTGGGGGCCTTGCCGGCCGCGTACTCGCGGGCGCCCTTGATCGGAAACAGCGGCCACTGGCGGCCGGCCTTCGACCGGGGGTCGAGGGCCCGGAGGATCGAGGCCCGGACGTCGCCGGCCCGGATCGGGCGGCCGTCGTGAAAGGTGGCGCCGCGCCGGAGGTGGAACGTGTAGACGGCGCCGGTCCGATCGCTCTCCCAGCGGGTGGCGAGTCCGGGCCGGAGCTGGGCGTCGGGATCGAACTGGACCAGGTTGTCGAACAGCAGGGTCACAACCTCCCCGCTCTGGACGTCGTTCGAGAGGGCGGGATCGAGCGACGCAGGATCGGCGCCTTCGTAATAGGTGAGCCCGCTGCCGGAGGTCTCCCCGCCGACCGCGCAGGCGGGGAGCAGGAGGGCCAGGCTCGGCAGGATGTGGCGCAGCGGCAGCGGAATCGGGAGGCCCGTCGGGAAGCCCACGTTGACATGAAGGCGTAAGGTGGTCAAACTACCGGGCTTAGAGCATGTCGTCAATCGCGCTGCCACCCCCCTCCGTCCCTCGACGCCCGGCCCAGGTGCCTCAGTGAGGGGCCGGGCCGCGGTGGCGCTGGCATTGCTCCTCGCGGCCGCCGGTCCGGCGGGAGCGCAGGAGTCCCCGCGGGTCGTCCGCCAACTCGATTTCGAGGGCAACAAGGCGATCAGCGACGAAGTCCTCGCCAGCGCCATCGCCACCACCAATTCGAGCTGGTTCGCGCGCAGCTTCCTGTTCCGCTGGCTGGGGCTGGGCGAAAAGCGCACCTTCGACGAGCAGGAGTTCAAGCGCGACGTGGTCCGGCTGGGGGTGCTCTACCGCCGGAGCGGCTATCCCCACGCCCAGACCGACACCATGGTCCGCCGGACACCCGCCAACGTGTACATCACTTTCCGGATCACCGAGGGCGAGCCGATCCGGGTGACCCGGCTCGACGTGACCGGCGTGGATTCGCTGCCTGCCCGGGTCGGGCGGGAAACCCTGGTGGACCTCCCGCTCCAGACCGGCGACCCGTTCAACCGCTTCATCATGCAGGCCACCGCGGACACGGTGACCCGCCGGCTCCGCGACCGCGGCTATCCCTCCGCGCGCGTCTTCACCAGCTTCGAGACCAACCGCGACGCGGAGACGGCCACGGTCAGCTTCGAGACCGACGCCGGGCGCCGGGCGGCGATCGGCCAGGTCGCCGTGAAGGGCGCCAACCGAATCGACCCGCAGGTGGTGCGCAACCTGCTCATCTCCCGATCGGGCCGGCTCTACTCGCAGGACGAGCTCTACCAGAGCCAGCGCAACCTCTACAGCTCCGACCTGTTCCGGTTCGCCACCGTCAATATCGACTCGACCGCGTTCCAGGCCGGCGCCGACTCGGTACCGATCGTGGTGCAGGTGAGCGAGGCGAAGCGCCGGCGGATCCGGGGCGGCCTCGGCTACGGCACCGACGACTGCTTCCGCGGCTCGCTCGGCTGGACCACGCGCAACTTTCTCGGCAGCGGCGGCCGGATGCTCGACCTCAACGGCCGGATCTCCAAGGTGGGCGTGGGGGCGCCGTTCGACTGGGGGCTGGATCAGAATATCTGCAACAACTCGCGGCAGGACACGGTCGGCTCGGCCAAGGTGAACTTCAGCCTGAGCGCGTCCATCCGCCGGCCTGCGTTTCTCTCGCCCAACAATACCATCGCCGTCTCGCTCTTCACCGAGCGGCGGTCGGAGTACAAGGTCTACCTGCGGCAGGAGACCGGCACCGCCGTCACGCTCCGCCGGGAGACGCCCAAGCGACGGATCCCGCTCTCGCTGGCCTACACCCTCTCCTATGGCCACACCGAGGCCACGGCGGAGAGCTTCTGCGCCTCGTTCAACGCCTGCACGCCCGACGTGGTGGCGCTGCTGCGGCAGAACCGGGTGCTGGCCACCCTCACCGCCACCGGGACCCTGCCGCGGGTCAACAATCCGCTCGACCCGTCGCGCGGCTCGCTCTCCTCGCTCGACCTGACCTGGAGCTCGCGCTTCCTCGGCTCCAGCTCGTTCCAGCAGTTCTTCCGCGCGGTGGGCGACTACTCCTGGTACCGCCCGGTGACCCGGGACGTGGTCGTCAGCTGGCGGGTGCGGGGCGGGCTCATCTTCGCCCCGACGGTGGACGTGGCCGCCCAGAGCGGCAACTTCATCCCGCCCGAGCAGCGCTTCTATGCCGGCGGTCCCAACGATGTGCGCGGCTTCGAGCGCAACGAGCTGGGCGAGGTGGTGTATGTGGTGCCGAAGGGGGAGGTCGATACCGCGGCCCTGCAGCTGCGCGACATCGATCCCCGGCGGGTCACCGTGGCCGCCATCGGCGGCAACACCCTGGTGGTGGGCAACGTCGAGGTCCGGGCGCCCTCGCCGGTGTTCAGCTCCCGGCTGCGGCTGGCCGCGTTCGTGGACGCCGGCGGCGTCTGGCAGCGCGGCGGGGGCAACCCGGCCGCGATCCGGGTGACACCGGGCGTCGGCATCCGGCTGGGGACCCCGCTGGGCCCGGTCCGGCTCGACGTCGCCTACAATCCATACAAGCTGCAGGCGGGCACCCTGTTCCAGGTGGACACCCTGGGTGCCCTCACGCCGGTGCCGGGCGCGGAGTCCTACATCAAGGCCCGGGGCAGCAAGTTCACCTTTCACTTCGCGGTGGGTCAGGCCTTCTGATGCGTCGGCGGATCGCGCGCTTCGTCTTCGTCTTCCTGCTCGGCACCGCGGCCATGGTGCTGGGCGTGCTGACGTCGATGACGCTGACCCCGCCGGGGCGGAACCTGCTGGCGCGGACGGTCTCGCAGGCGCTCGACCGGATCGTGATCGGCCAGATCAAGGTGGGGGCGATCTCGGGCTCGTTCGTCTACGACCTGGCGATCGAGAACCTGGTGGTGCGCGACACCTCCGGCGCGCTGCTGGCCGACCTGCCGCGGGTGCGGGTGACCTACCGGCTGCCCAACCTGCTGGCGCGCCAGGTGCTCCTGAGCAGCGTCACCCTCGACCATCCGACCATCCAGCTGATCAAGCTGCGGAACGGCCGGATGAACTTCGAGGAGGTGCTGGGGCTCAAGAAGGGAAAGGGCGGCGGCACCTCGCCGCTGATCGACTTCTACAAGGTCAAGGTCACCGGCGGTACGCTCCGGATCGCGCTGCCGTGGAATCCCGACCGCTCGCTCACGACGGCGGTCCAGCGCGACAGCGCCCTCGAGGTCGAGCGGGCCAAGCCGGGCCGGGTGATCGAGGAAGGGGGTGACGGGCTCCGGCGGGTGATCCTGCTCTCCGACCTCGACGCCCGCTTCGCCCGGCTCCGGATCACCACCCCGGACCGGAAGCCGTTCACGGTGGACATCGACTCGCTGGCCACCCGGGTGAGCGACCCGGCCCTGACCCTGCGCGACGCGGCGGGCCGGGTCCGCCTCCATGGCGACAGCGCCATCTTCAGCCTGTCCCGCGGCGCGCTGCCGGACACCCGCTTCTCCGGCGGCGGCGCCCTCACCTGGCCCCACGACACCACCCTGTTCGACTTCCAGGTGACCTCGCCGTACGTGAACCTCGACGACCTCCACTGGGTCTCGCCCGACTTCCCGGCCATGACCGGGAGCGGCGTGCTGGCCGCCAAGTCCGAGACCGGCGCCCGCACCGCCTACGACATCCGCGACCTCCACCTCCGGCACGGGGAGCAGCGGATCGACGGCGCCCTGGTCGCGATCACCGACCGCCGCCGCGGCCTCGGCTTCCGCGACATGGACGTGGTGCTCCGGAACCTCGACCTCGACGCGGCCCGGGCCTACATCGACTCGCTGCCGTTCTTCGGCACCCTCAGCGGCACGGTGACCGGCGCCGGGTTCCTCGACGCGATGGACGTGTCGCTCGACTGGGCCTTCGCCGACGCCCGGGTGCCGGGCAATCCGGTGAGCCGGATCGCCGGCCGGGGCATCGTCGGCGCCACCCGCGACAGCGGGCTCACCTTCACCAACTTCGTGGTCCGCCGCTCGGACGTGGATCTGGGCACGGTCCGCCGACTGGCCCCGGCGGTGATCGTGGAGGGGCGGCTCGCCGCGGCCGGCACGCTGGACGGCCCGCTCCGGAACGTGACTTTCCGGGGCAGCGCCCGGCAGCAGGACGGCGACCGGCCGCCCAGCACCGTCAACGGCACCGTCTCTCTCGATACCCGGGCCGACTCGCTCCGGCTGGCCACCGACCTGGTCCTCGATCCGCTCGACTTCGAGGGCATCCGGCGCGCGTTTCCATCGCTCCACAGCCGGGGCGAGCTCCGGGGCCGGTTCCGGAGCGAAGGCACCCTGAGCCGCCTGGCGGTGGATGCGGACCTCTCCGGCGAGTTGGGTGACGTCCAGGCGCAGGGCTTCGTCACCGTGCTCCCGCCCCGCTGGGGTGC
>JBBRGH010000022.1:0-16989 GCA_038240915.1 Gemmatimonadales bacterium
TGTCGATCTCCTTGAGCGGGGAGCCGCGATTGCCCTCGAGCGTCCGGTTGTAGGTGGCCCAGTCCGCCAACGTGTCGATCCCCGCGGCGGGGGCCGGTTCCGGTGCCGGCCCCCGCTGGAGCGACGAGGCGCCGCGCGGCCGCGGGACCGACGGCGCCTTGAGGAACTTGAGCTGGCTGCAGCCGAAGGTGAGCAGGAGAAAGGAAAGGCCGAGGCGGGACAGGCGGCGCATAGGGATCCAGGACTTCGGGAGCGGCGCTTCCAGGCGGATCGGAGCGCACCGTTCGAAGCTATGGACCGTGGCTCCCGTGAGGGGTGACCAGGGTCACCCGTGGCGCTTTACGGGAACATGAACTCCGTGCTGATCGGTCTGCCCATCGCCCTGTTCGTCCGCGCGGCCCTGCGGTACGGAACCGTCGGCTGAACCGGCGGAGCGGCCGATCCGACAGTCGGCTGGCGGGGGATGACCCGAGGTACGACCCCCGCCCGAGGCACCTTTCTGGCCCTTCCGCCTCCGAGGCTCCAGATTGAGGAAGCAGCCCACGCCCCGACCGGAGCCCATATGCCCGCCGCAGACACCGCCGCCCCACCGACCGCGCCCGCCCGCAAGCCTCGCGACGAGGAGATCGACGTTCACGGCCTGACCCATCCCGGCAAGGTCCGGGCGGACAACCAGGACCACTTCCTGATCTGCGCCCTCCGGAAGCAAATGGTCGTCCAGCTCACCAGCCTGCCCGAGGCCGACCATCTCATGGCGGACGGCGAGCGGCTCGCCTTCCTGGCGATGGTGGCCGACGGCGTGGGCGGCGGGGCCAAGGGCGCCACCGCGAGCCAGACCGCGGTCGAGGCCGTGACCCAGTATGTCACCCGCAGCATGCGCTGCTACTATGCCGTCGCCTCGGCGGACGACCAGGAGTTCTACGACGCGCTCAAGGAAGGCGCCGCGCAGGGCCACGCCGAGCTGCTCCGGCGGGGCGAGGAGAACGCCGACTATCGCGGCATGGCCACCACGCTCACCCTCTATCTCGGGGTCTGGCCGCGGGCCTACCTGCTGCAGGTGGGCGACAGCCGGTGCTATCTGCTCCGGCACGGCGAGCTGAGCCAGATCACCCGCGATCAGACCATGGCCCAGGAGCTGGTGGATGCCGGCGTGATGCCGGCCGAACTGGTCGCGGGAACGCGCCTGGCGCACACGCTCTCCAGCTCGATCGGCGGCCGGCAGACCGACCCGCAGGTGACCCGGTTCGACATGGACTGGGGAACTGTGATGATGCTCTGCAGCGATGGCCTCACCCGCCACGTCAAGGACGACCAGATCCGCGAGGTGCTGCGCACGATGCGTTCGGCCAAACAGGCGTGCGAGGATCTGCTGCAGGCAGCCCTCGACGACGGCGGGAGCGACAACATCACCATCGTGATCGGACGGGCGCTGCAGCGGGGGGATTAGTCCGGCAGAAGCACACCCGTCGCGACGCATCGCGACCAGGGCAAGACTTGGCCAGTCGCCCAATCGGCGGCGGCGCAGGGCCCGCCGTCCGGATCCAGGGCCGCGGGCTACAAGTCGACCAGCACCGCGAACCCGCCGTACGCCATCCGCTTCAGGTCGAACGGCATCGGGTCGTTGACCATCGCCACGATGCGGGGATCCTTCATCACCCGCGCGTTCACCCGATCCCGGTGGGCGCGCGATCGGTAGACGATCCACGAAAAGCACACCGTCTCCCCGCTCTTGACCTTGACCATCCGGGGAAAGGGCAGCCCCATGGAGTGCTTGAGGTCGTCGCCCACGCATTCCCGGTATTCCAGGGCCCCGTGTTCCCGCCAGATCTTCCCCGCGCGCTGGGCCAGGCGGCGATATGCCGGGAGCTTGCGCCTGGGAACCGGCAGGACGAATCCGTCGACGTACCGCATGGTATCCTCCGATCGGTTGAGGACCGCGCCGGCCCCGCGCCGGTGTCGCCGTCCGTCCGGGAAGATGCCCGACCGGTCCGGCGCCGGGCAACCGGCCGCCGGGTTGCCATCGGGCCGACGGCCGCCGAGTATTCGCGACTCCGCCACCCGAACGGGACGATGAGCCGGCCCCTGTCGCGCAGGACCCTGCTGAGAGACGCCGCCACGGGCGCCGCCGCCCTGGTGCTGGCGCGGGCGCTGCCCGCGTGCACGGCGCGCGCCGCCCGGGTGGATGAGGATGTCGAACGCCTGCTGGCCTGGACGGGCGCGCTCCGTGCGGGGGGACTTGCCGGTGAGCAGGTTCCGCTCGGACGAAGCGCGGT
Source organism: Gemmatimonadales bacterium (assembly GCA_038240915.1). Lineage (GTDB taxonomy): Bacteria > Gemmatimonadota > Gemmatimonadetes > Gemmatimonadales > GWC2-71-9 > CAVVWJ01. The sequence continues at coordinate 2,274 of JBBRGH010000022.1, forward strand.
CCGGGTGGGGGAGCAGGCCGCCGGCACCCCGTACGTGCCGGGTACCCTCGACGCCTATCTGCGCGCCCACCGCGATCCCGCGGGACCCGAGCCCCTTTCCCTCTCGCTCACCCGGTTCGACTGCGTCACCCTGGTCGAGTCCTGCCTCGCGGTGGCGCGGGTGGCGCGCGCGGCAGCGACGCCCGCCTGGCCCGACTTCGGCCGGGCGATCGAGCGGATGCGCTATCGGGGTGGCGAGCGGCGGGGCTACGGCTCCCGGCTGCACTATTTCAGCGAGTGGATCAGCGACGGAGCCCGGCGTGGCCTGGTGCAGGACCTTGGCGCCGAGCTCGGCGGTGTCGAGGACCGGCGGCCGCTCCGGTTCATGACCGCGCACCACGCCAGCTACCCCGCCTTCGCCGACGCCGCCGTCTATCATCAGCTCCAGGCGATCGAACGGGGGCTCGACCAGCATCCCCGCCGCGTGGTGCCCGCGGCCCGCATTCCCGAGGTCGCCGGCCGGATCGAGACCGGAGACGTGCTGGCCTTCGCCACCGCGATCCCCGGACTCGACGTCACCCACGCCGCGCTGGCTTACCGGGATGCGGCCGGCGTCCTTCGCGTGCTCCATGCGCCGCTGTCGGGCGGCGTGGTCGAGATCAGCCGGCACACCCTCCCGGAATACGTGGGCGCCATCCGCCGAGCGACCGGCCTGCTGGTGGCGCGGCCGCTCCCGGGAGGCGCCCCGCCATGATCCGCGTCAGTACCCGTGCGGCTGCTGCTGCGCCATCGGCAGGCGGGCGAACTGGCCTCAGGGCGTAAGCCAGTAGGAAACTTTCACCAGAAACGTGTCGTTGGCGCGGCGGCCGAACAGGTCGCCCAGGTTGCCCCGGAACGACCGCGTGCCCTCCCGATCGGCCGACCCTTCCCGCCCCTGGCTCCAGACCAGGAACAGTGTGGACCCCGGCCGATACTCCCACCGGAACACCACGTTTGACCGGAACTGCTGGAAGTTGAACCCGCCGGGATCGCTGGTCACGGCGGGATCGCCGTACGGGCGGTAGCGCGCGCCGTAGTCGCTCGCCCGGGCATCGGCCACCTCGCGCACATCGCGGTAGGTCCCCTTGGAGATGAAGGGCGAGGCGTAGAGCTGAAGCGAGGTGGTGGGTGTGAAGGTGTAGCCCAGCCGCCAGGTCAGGCTGAGGGTGCGCTGGTCGAGGTGGGCGAAGGTGAAGTGATCAGCGCCCGAGGCGTCGGTGAAGGTATCGAAGTACTGGAGATCGTTCCGGTTGTGGTTGAACTCGAGGCCCAGGGTGGAGGTGAACCGGCTGGCGACCTTGAGCGTCAGCTCGGGCGACACGTCAATCGTCTCCGAGTGTCCCTGGTCGCCCCGGGTGTAGTTGGCGGACAGGCTCGGCACCAGGGGCCGGCGGTCGTCGCCCGCGATGGTGATCCAGGGCGACAGCACGGCGTCCTGCCGCACCGCTGGACCGCCCCGGGCGCAGCGGTCGCAATAGGTGGCGCCGAGCTGGCCCAGAGTGCCGCCCAGGTGCAGCCACCAGCGGTTGGTGAACTGGACGTGGACGTTGGTGTTGACGGCGCGATCGGTGGGCAGGCCGGCGCTGGTCCAGTACTCCCAGTTGTTGAAGTTCCAGCGGAGCTGCTGGAAAATCCCGTTCGGCTGGTTGAAGACCAGGTTGGCCCAGCTGGTCCAGGCCTGCTGATCCGCCTGGCGGAGAAAGCCGATGTCGTTGATCTCGAAGCCCGGCGTACGCCGCTGGTAGGCGGTCTCGAAGTGGAGCCGGCGACCGCCCACCTTGGCGAAGCGAACTTCCTGGTTGGCGCCGCTCAGCGAGGTTCGGGTCGGGTCGAACCGGAGCGGACCATCCGGGCGCTGGTACAGGTGTACCGGATCCCGCTGCGTCCGGGCGATGGCCGCCGCGTCGCCCGCCACCCGGCTCAAGTCGAGCGAGCCCGAGACCTCGTACCGGCCGTGGAACCGCCAGCGCGCGTCCACCCCGCCGGAGTAGGCGCCCCGGTGGAGATATCCCGCGCTGCTCGCGTCGGTCGAACGGTTCACGCCCGTCAGGATGAAACCCAGGCTGCCCTCGCCGTTCCGGAAGTCCTGGTTGCCGCGCACCACCGCGTAGTTGGTGGCCGGCTCGAGCGTCGTGCCGCCGGGCCCGGACTCGTGATCGGTCACGGCATCGAGCACGCCGAGGGCAAAGCCGCCCGGCAGCCGGCCGGTCACCTTGGCCGCGCCGAGAATCCTGGTGGCCTCGGGCGATGTCCGGTTGCCGTAGACATCGCCCAGTTGCGGTGAGCGGCCGATGCGCCGCGAGTAGAACAGGCCCTCCCCGGTGCTGCAGTCCACTACCACGACGCAGTTCACGGTGAACGTGAACAGCCCCTTGCCCTCCACAAAGAATGGCCGCCGCTCGCTGAAAAAGGTCTCGAACGCGCTCAGGTTGAGCTCGGATGGGTCGGCCTCGACCTGCCCGAAATCGGGGTTGACGGTGGCGTTGAGCAGCAGGTTGGAGGCCAGCCGGTACTTGAGGTCGCCGCCGACGGAGACGTCCTGCGTCCGGCCCGGGTCGGACGAGGCGGCGTCCGGCTCATTCCGGGTGACCACGTAGGGCGTGATTTCCGCGTGGCCCGGGCTACCGAGCCCGTCGAGCCCGGTCAGGGTGCCGAACTGGGAGCTGAGCCCGGAACGGGACACCCGGTAGAGCGGCCAGGTGACCGTGGCGGTGTGGCGCTGGACCACGCGCCAGATCAGCAGCCCGAACGTGCCGCCTCCCTTGGACGAATAGTGGAGCTGCGACAGCGGGATCCGGTATTCGGCGGTCCAGCCGAGCGAGTCGATCCGGGTGGCGGCGTCCCACACCGCGTCCCAGGCCACGTCCTCGTCGCCGTCGTTGTAGATGGCGTAGTCGGTCTTCACCCCCGCCGGATTGACCGAGAACTCGTAGCCGGTCCGCCGGTCGTGGTATGGATCGAGCATCAGGGTGACGTAGTCGGAGGCGGTCTGGTCGTCGCGGCGCGAGAGCAGGGCGACGATGCTGTCTGGGTGGGGGTCGAAGGCGCGGACGAAGACGTAGAGGTTGTGCGCATCGTAGGCCACGCGGGCCTCGGTGCGGAGCCTGGGCACGGCGCCCTCGGTGGGGCGGGCCTCGAGGAACCGGTCGATCGGCGGGGCCGTGCGCCAGACGTCGTCGTCGTCGCGACCGTCGAGCGTGGGCGCCCGGGCGGTCAAGGTGGCCTGCACGGTGGTCGGGCTCGCCAGGGGCGGCGGGGCGGCGAGCACCTGGGCCTGCAGCACGAACAGGAGGCCAACGCCAGCGATCATGGCAGACGCTCAACGGATGGGTTCGGGGGTTGGACACCGGGTAGGCCGAAATGGTTGGATACGTCGGGCATCGCGCCCGGGGCGGTTGACGGATGGCCCCCCGCGAGAGACGTTGCGGTGGAGCGGCGAATCCACCTGCGGAGAGGGCACGGCAATGGAACTGGAGCGGACGGTGGGCCTGCGGCCGGACGGCGCGGTGTGGTTGCCGGAGCGGCGCGCGGCCGTGGGCTCGATCCTGCTCAAGCTCGCCGCCATGGGCGTCCGGATCCCACCGGGATCCGGCGACGAGGACGTGCTCCACCTGGCGGGCGATCTCTTCGCCCGGTACCGCGAGCAGACCCGGCTCCTCTCCGATCACCTCTGCCCGGCCGACCGGCGGATCCAGGGCTACATCGACGGCCTCCTGGCCACGGCCGCGGCGCCGGGGCCGCTCCGGCTGCCGGGCGAGACCCTGATCCTCGACCGCTACGGCCTGGCCCGGGAGCTGTCCCTGCCGGTGGACGCGTCCGCCTGGCGCAACGAGCTGGTCTCGAGCTACCGGCTCGACAACGGCGTGCTCCACAACCCGGTCAACGATCGCCGCACCACCCGGGGCGTCTTCCACGTGGCCGAGGGCGGCCTCCCGATCCCGGCCGACAAGCTCCGGGTGCCGCTGGCGACCTATCTCCGGCTGCTGGAGGAGGCGCTGCGGCCGCCGGCCGAGCTGCTGCGGCTCCCCTTCACCGCCAACTGGCCGGAGCCGGTGGAGACGATGGTCTCGCTCCTGCTGCGCCCGCTGGTGTGTCCCGCGGTGCCCAAGATTTCACCCGAGAAGCGGACCGAGATCCGCTTCTTCGTGCCCGGCGGCCTGGTGTCGAACCTGGACTTCGTGGAGAGCATCTTCGGCAACGCGGGCGATCCCTACCTGCCGGGCAACGACGCCGCGCTCGACGTGGACGGCTGGACCGGGCACAGCGGCTGCGTCATTCTGGCGCCCCATCTCACCCGGCTGCGCAAGAAGGACGTGGGCCTGCCGCACGCGAGCCGGGCGAGCGAGGCCGAGCGCGCCGCCGGCATGTGCTGGGAGGACGAGGCCGAGCTGTACAACAACGGGAGTCCGTTCAAGATCACCTCCCGCGCCATGGACGGCGTGATGGTGACGATCCTGGCCGACAACTATTTCGGCTACTGCAAGAAGGAAGTGAAGACCCAGATCGGCTACAGCGCCAACCTGTTCGGCCTGGCCGAGGAGGAGCACGCCGGCGGGGCGCTGGCCTTCGCCACCTTCAGCCTGGGCGACCGGTTCGGCCCGGAACAGGTCCGGATCGTGAGCGCCAACCACCGGTTCGCCGAGGTGCTGGCGCTGGTGGGCGAGCGGGCCAGCTACCATCCCTCGGGCTACGCCACGGACGCGCTCTATCCCGAGATTCACTACATGCCGGAGGACATGGAGATCGACGTCCACCGGCAGGACATCAGCTGGACCAGCAAGGGGCGCCGGCAGCACCTGAAGCTGCTGCCCGGCCGGATCTACATCCATCCCAGCGGCTACAAGATCCGGATGGCCCGGCACCGCGAAGCGCCGAGCTGGCGGCTGATCGGGACGGTGCCCGAGGGCGCCTTCTGCCACAAGCCGTGCACCGTCTCTGGCGGCGGCAAGTCCGAGATCAGCAAGAGCCTGGTGGACGCGGTGCTGCCGGGATCGTTCTACGTCCGCAGCTTCGACGACGACATGGCGCTGGTCCGGGCGATCGTCGAGCGGGACTACGACGCCCGGCCCCTGCTCTCGCCCGACCGCTCGCTCGGCTCGGTGATCAAGCTGCTCACGCCCAATCCGGCCGAGTTCACCGCCGAGTACAACACCTGGCTGGAGACGGTGCCCAACTACATCCGGGCGCTGGTCTTCGTGATCAAGCGCTTCTATCGGCCCGAATGGGGTGCCGAGTGGCTGAGCCACTTCAGCGTGGACATCATCAACGGCGCGCCCGGGCACGAGCTCAAGTACGAGGGCCGCCGGCTGATCGCCAACTATCTCCGGATCGGCCGGGAGGAGAACGGCGCCTGGCGCACCTACAAGCTGCGGCAGGACTTCATCGCGGCCGACAAGGTCCAGATGGAGGACGACATCACCGCCTCGGTGGTGGTGGCGGCCCGGAAGCTGGTGGGACTGCCGGGCGAGTACGACGGCCACCCCAGCCTCAAGCTGGCCCAGAATTGCGAGTTCCGGCTGTTCCAGCGGCCGGACGACGCCATCCATCCGGGCTTCGACCGGCAGACCGAGGAGGACATGGCGGGCAGCGGCCTGTTCTGCTCGAACTTCCAGCCGCTGGAGCAGGCCGACGCCCAGCGGATCGTCGAAGACGTCGCGGTGCACGACGCGTTCACGGCGCCGATGCGGGCCCACGTGGCCCGGAACGCGGCCCGCGCCGACGGCGGGTTCTCGATCTGCTCGGCCCAGCCGAGGCTGGTGGGCGACGCGCCCACCAAGAACCCGCGCTACCTGCAGGTTCGGCCGGACATGGCCCATCCGCGCGATCGCTACGTGGCGGAGATGGGCGCCCGGCTGCATCGCCGGCTGCCGCTCCACGCCCAGGTCATCTTCCCGGTAATCAGCGTTCTGTCAGGCCGGCGCAATCACCGGCCGGCCGAAGGTGTCCGGCCGCTCTGCGTATACGGACCGATTCATTATCAGGAGCTGCCCGAGCTGTTCATGGACTACATCTGCTCGCTCACCGGCTCCTCACCCAGCACCACCGGCGCCGGCTCGGAGGGCGCGCTCACCAAGGGCCCGTTCAACGCCCTGGCGGCGACGGCGGACCTCAACAACGCCCTGGTCGCGATGCTGCTCACCGGGTACGCCGGGTTCAGCTCGGCGGCGGGCTTCATCGGCCCGCGCTACCGGGTGGACCACGACATCAGCCTGCTCATCCCCGAGATCTGGTGCCGGCTGTACCCCTACGAGCGCGACCCCCGGCGCCTGATCGAGGCCGGGCACCTGGAGCCGGTGCGGGATTTCGAGCACGGAGGCCGGACCGTACTGGCCAGCCGGCTGGGCTACCGGATCACCGCCAAGTTCGTGCACACCTTCTTCGGCCGGGTATTCGACAACCCCTCGGCGGTGTTCGCCGACGAGATCCTCCAGCCCGAGATCCAGGACATCGCGGTCTTCGCCGACGGCGTCAACAACGTCGTGGAGGCGCAGCAGCGGGTGGCGGAGACGTACTTCGCCGACGGCACCATCGAGGACGCCTGCCCGCCGATCCGGGCGCTGCTCCACATCATGGCCTACGGGCAGTTCGAGGGGAAAGACGCCACCCACCCCGACATCCGGGCGCTGTTCACCCGCGAATCGCTGCTGGCGAGCGACTGGTACCGCGAGCGGCTGGCGATCAAGCAGCAACGGGACATCGCGCTCTGGGAGCGCCACGTGCGGAGCCTGAGCGAGTTCCTGGCCCGGGCGGGCCATCGCGACGAAGCCGAGCGGCTCGGGATTCCCGCCCGGCTGCACCACGCGCGAGCGGAGCTGGAGCGGGTGAGCGCGCTGGACTACCTGGGGACGCTGGCAGGGACCATCGGCGCCGATCCGATTCATCGGCCGACGCGGGCGCGGGCGGAGTGGGAGGCGGGGCAGGCGGCCGGCGCGCAGGACGCCTTCAGGCCGGTGGCCGCGGGCCGGTGAGCGACGGTCCGAGCCGGCTGGTCCCGGCGAGCGCCACCGCGACGCCAAACATCAGCAGCATCGTCCAGGCGATCACGCTGTAGCCGCCGACTGCGAGATACACCTCCCGACCCGCCAGGTCCCGCCCGCTGAGTCCGGTCGCGGCCATGCCAAGGCCGAGGACCGCCGCCAGTACGTACCCGGTCCGGCCCAGGGCCGACGGGCGCACCGAGAGCGCCGTGGTAAAGACGAACAGCAGCGGCACCAGATGGGTCGTGAAGGTGATCGGGCTCAGCAGCAGCGCCGCCAGAAACGCCATCGCCAGCTCGATCGCCCCGATCGGGCGGCGCCGGACCCGGAGCGCCAGCAGCCGGGCGAGGAAGCCGAGCAGCACCGCGATCCATCCCACTTTGTAGATCAGCTGCGCCGTGGACGCGCCCGCCGGCAGGTATTGGAATGACCGCTGCCCGGCGTCCGGTGGCCGCGTCATCCGGCTCACCAGCGCCGCCAGGTTCTGCCCCGCCGTGTACGATCCGATCTCCCCGTGCTGATGCCCCTCCAGAAAGGTGTGGTAGTACTCCACCAACTCGGCCGCTCCGCGGGTCGGGCCGCGGAGCACGAGCGGCACCAGCAGGCAGCCGAGCGCGATCGGCATCACCAGCAGCGCCGCCCGGCGCCGCCCGCGGATCACCAGCCAGGCCACGAAGAAAATCGGCGTGATCTTGAGCGCCGTGGCGCCCACCAGCGCCCCCGCGGCCCGCAGGTCCTGATCGCGCAGGCAGGCCCGGATGCCGTAGAGGACCAGGTAGAAGGTGATCCCGTTCATCTGCACGTGATGGAAGTTGTCGAGAAAGAACTGGGCCGAGAGCACGGTGCCCAGCACCAGCGGCAGCCGGGTGGCGATCCGGTCGGGCAGGGTGATCGCCAGGATGTCGCGGGTCAGGCGGACGGCCGCCACCCAGAGGGCGAGGTTGAGCAGCGACACCAGGATCGCCGCCACCGAGAGGGAGAACAGCGCCAGCGGCGTGAAGACAAGGGCCGCGAACGGCGGATACTTGAGCGGCCGCGCCCCGGGAAGATAGCCATGGTAGAGCGGCGCGCCGGAGGCGAAGTTCTTCCCCGCCTGCCAGAAGACGGCGAAGTCCTCGCCGATGCGCTGGTGGCGGCCGGCTGGGATGGCCAGCGCCAGGGCCAGGGCGAGCGCGCCGAGCGCGAGCAGCGCCCGGCGCAGACCCGGCGTGCGGCTCATGCCACCCCTCGGGTCCCGACCGCGCCCGGTGCCACGCTGAGGCCGAACAGGTTCAGCCCGTCGGCATGCCGGTAGCGCAGTCGTCCGCCATGCTGTTTCGCGATCCAGCGCACGATCGTGAGCCCGAGCCGGACCCCCTCGTCGCCGGGGTCCGCGTTGATCAGCTCGGGCGCCACCGGCCGACCGCGTCCGGCCACCTCGAGCCACGGAATCGCATCCTCGGTGAAGACCGACACCCGGATCTCCGGCCCGTCCCCGCCGTGCCGGCAGGCGTTCTCGATCAGCTCGACCAGCGCCTCGCGCAGCAGGCGGTCGGAGCCCCGCACGGTCACGGCCTCGACCTCTCCCAGGGTCAGCGCGTGACCCGTCTGGGCGGCGCGCCCGCGCATGAGATCGGCACACTCGAGCGCCAGCCCGTCGAGTTCCACCTGGTCCTCGAGCGCGACCGGCTCGCCGGCCTGGGCCTCGGCCAGGAGGAGCAGCTCGTCCACCCTGCGGCGCATCTGCTGGGCGGCCGCGTGGACGCGCCGCATGCCCGGCCGTGGCGGCCCGGCATCGCTGAGCTCCAGGGTCGCTTCGCCGAGGACCACCGTCAGTGGCGTCTTGAGCTGATGCGCCGCCTGGCGCACGAAACGCCGATTCCGGACCTGCGCCTCCGCCAGCCGGTCGAGCAGCTCGTTGAACCGGATCGCCAGCCGGTCGAGCTCGTCGGCCGGGTGGCCCACCGGGAGGCGGCCGCTCAGGTCGCCGGGGTCCAGCGCCGCCACCGTACGCTCGAGGGCGCCGATCGGTCGTAACGCATGGCGCGCGAGCACGTATCCCCCGGCGAGGCTCAGCAGGGCCACCACCGGGGCGCACGCCGCCATCCACCAGCCGAGCGTCTCCACGTGCTCTTCGGTCGGCTGCAAGGAACCGATGGCGATGACCCGGAAGGGAGTGCTGCGAGGGGTGCGGAGCCGGTCGCCGGCCAGCCGGACGTCGAATTCGGGCGCCACCGATCGGTCCAGGATCTGCCCACCCCGCGCCGACCACCGCGACGGAGCGACTGCGACCACCGCCTGAGTGCCGTGCGCGGCCACCTGCTCGCCGGCGCCGTCGTAGACCACGAACGCGTACCCCGTCGCCGGCCATTCGCGAAACGTCTCTCGCGCGGCGGTCGCCAGCTCCGCCCCCCGTGCCTCACCATACTCGCGCGACAGCGCGTCGGCGACCTCGGTGGCGGCCTCCTGCAGCCGGCGAGTGAGCGACCGGTCGGCATCCCGCCTCAGCCCGAGGAACACCCCGGCGATGAGCACGGTCAGCCCCAACGCGAAGGCCAGCGCGAAGGCCGCCGAGAGCCGGATCCGAAGCCGGCTAACCGGCATCCGGGGCCTCGCGATCGGTCAGCACGTATCCGACACCTCGCACGGCATGCACCAGCGGCACCACCGGTCCCGCGTCCACCTTGCGGCGGACGCGGGACACCAGCACGTCCACCGCGTTGCCCAGCGGGTCGAAATTGTCGTCCCACACCTGGTCCAGAATCTGAGCCCGGCTGACCACCCGGCGGGGATTTCTCAGCAGGTACTCGAGCAGCGCGTGTTCTCGCGTCGTCAGCCGGAGCTCCCGGCCTCCCCGATGGACCCGGCGGCTGGCGACCTCCAGCTCGAGATCGGCCAGGCGAAGGGTCACCCCGAGCGTTGCGGCCGGACGCCGGGCCAGGGCGCGGAGGCGGGCCAACAGCTCCTCGACGTCGAAAGGCTTCGGCAGATAGTCGTCGGCGCCGGCGTCGAGCCCGGTGACCCGGTCGGGCAGGGCGTTCCGGGCGGTCAGCAGCAGGATCGGGGTGGAGCTGCCGCGGGCGCGGGCCTGCCGACAGACCTCGAGTCCGTCCAGGTCAGGCAGCCCGATGTCCAGAACCAGCAGATCGCAGTGCCCGGAGGCGAGCGCGGCGAGCGCCGCCCCACCCGTGCCCACCACCGCGGGAGTCCACGACGCCTTCCGCACAGCCCGCGCGATGATGTCCGCCACCTCCGGCTCGTCCTCCACGATCAGGACCCGCATGACCCTCCTCGGAATAAGGCAGACTGGAACCTGGTCGGGAACCATGTCGCCAGCATGACAGCGAGGGCGATGGCCGGAGACCCTGTCATGCTGGCGTCATGTCCCCCTGCCAGTATAGGCACGCAGCCCAGGACGCTGCGCGCCGCGCCCCTCGGGCTGGCGGTTCACCATGGCCAGGAGTGAAGTAATGAAGACCGACCGTGTGCGCCCCGCCACGCTGGGGCTGACCCTCATTCTGCTCGGCGCCTGCCACGCGCGTGCTGGGGAATCGAAGTCCCCGCCGCCCTCGAGCGCGGCCGCCGCCCGGGCCACCATCGACTCCGCCACGGCCAGCCGCATCGCCCTGGCCCGGGTGCCTGGCGGCCGGGTGCAGAGCGCCGAGCTGGAGGAAGAGGGCGGCCGGCTGCTCTACTCCCTTGATATTCGACCGGCACGGGGCACCGGGATCGAGGAGGTACAGGTGGATGCCCACAGCGGAGCGGTGATCGGACAGAGCCACGAGAACCCGGCGCAGGAGGCGGATGAATCGAGGCAGGAGCAGGACACGGCCACCCATTGATCGAATCACCCGCACACGGAGCACCCGATGGGCCGACTGTCGCAGTCGGCGGGGATCAGCCTGGACAACAACGGCGCGCTCCAGTTCCGGCCCGGCTTCACCCTGCGGCCCTGAAAGGCCCGCCTGCGGCCGGGCCCGCCCTCAGGGAAAAATCCCGAGCTGCCCGTAGCTCAGCGCCACCTTGTCGAGCGCCACGATCATCGCGGCGGTCCTCATGTCCACCGCCCCCGCGCGCTCCTTCCACTCCTTCCGGATCGGGTGATAGGCCCCGATCATCGTCTCCTCGAGGCCGGAGTTGACCAGGTCCTCCTCGCTCGCGCCCCTGGTGACCCGGGCGATCTCCTCGACCGTGAAGCGCCGGCCGGTCACGCCCTCGACCGCTTCGAGCAGGCGGCCGTAGGCACCCTGCTCGAACCGCTTCTGCATCCGGCCGAACCGGACGTGCCCCAGGTTCTTGACCCACTCGAAGTAGGAGACGGTGACGCCGCCCGCGTTGATGTAGGCGTCGGGGACGACCAGCACGCCGCGTTTGGTCAGAATGTCGTCGGCGTCGTTGGTGGTCGGGCCGTTGGCCGCTTCGACCACGATCCTGGCCCGGACGCGGGGCGCATTCTCGGCCGTGATCTGCCGCTCGAGCGCGGCGGGGATCAGGATGTCGCAGTCGAGCTCGAGCGCCTCCTCGCGCCGGGCGAGATTCCTGGCGCCGGGGAAATCGAGCACCGTCTTCCGCTCCCGGCGGTGCGCCATCACCTGGTCGATGTCGAGTCCCTTCGGGTTGGCGATGGCGCCCTCCGCCTCCGCCAGCCCCACGATCGTGGCGCCACCCTCCTGGAAGAACTTGGCGGCGAAGTAGCCCACGTTCCCCAAGCCCTGCACCACGATCCGCTTGCCCTCGAGTCCAGGGCTGAGCCCGAGCGCCTTCATGTCCTCGGCCACGGCGCACAGTTCGCGCGTTCCGTAGAACACGCCGCGGCCCGTGGCCTCGGTCCGCCCCCGGATGCCGCCCGCGCTCACGGGCTTGGCCGTCACGCAGCCGAGCGCGTCCACCTCGCCCGGGCGGAGCTGGGTATAGGTGTCGGCGATCCAGGCCATCTCCCGCGGCCCGGTGCCGACGTCGGGGGCGGGCACGTCGAGGCCCGGCCCCATGAAGTTCTTGCGGACCAGCTCGAAGACGTACCGCCGGGTGATCCGCTCGAGCTCACCCACGGAGTAACCGCGCGGATCGAGCCGGATGCCGCCCTTGGCGCCGCCGTACGGCACGTCCACCAGAGCGCACTTGTAGGTCATCAGCGCGGCGAGCGCCTGGACCTCGTCCGCGTCCACCGCCAGGGCGAACCGGATGCCGCCCTTGCAGGGAAGTTTGTGGTGACTGTGCTGCGCCCGCCAGGCGTGCATCACCTCGATGGTGCCGTCGTCGCGTTTGATGGGGAAGCTGGTGTAGAAGAGGTTCTTGCAGGTCTTGATGTTGGCGAGCAGTGCGGGGTCGTGGTGGGTGAACCGGGCGGCCCGGTCGAAGGCCTGGTTGACCTGGTCGAGGAAGCTGGCGCCCAGGGACATCGCGTTCTCCTGTGGCTGGCGGAGGGAGCAAAAGCGTGTTCAGTGATACCGCGGCCGGAGAGCGGGCGCCAGGGGAAGGTCCCTGCGCCGCCCGCTAAGGTGGTGATCCGCCGTCAATTGAGATCCGCTTGAGAGGGGTGCGCTATCTAGGAGCCGTTCCTGCGGGGCGTTCGGCGCCGCCGGAACGGACACAGGAGCGGGCGCCCCCGCAGACGGACACGGCCCGCGTTCACCGATCGGACCGTCGCCATGAGCTATACCCATATCCTCATCCGCCAGACTCCGGTGTCGGACGATGCACCGACCTTGCCGGGCTCCTGCCGGCGGCACCCCGCCTTCCGCACGATCGCCGGGATCGAAGCGGAGGGTCGCGAGCTGCCGCCGCGATCGGCCACGCGGTCGCGTCGGCCTTCGTCTTCGCCGTCGTGCTGGCGGTCGAGGGCCGAACCGGGCTCCGCGCTTTCCGTCGGAACCGGGCGCTCTGGTGCCGATGGGTCCGGGAGAGCGACGTGGCCTGAGATCCGCAGCGGAGGAGTTGGACCGCCCCACCACCCCGAGGGCCCACCGCCGCGGGGCCGTCTCAGCTGCTAGTCACCTTCGTTGTTGCCGTGCCCCTCGCCTCCGCCCTTCTTGCCGCCGCCGGTGGTATCCGGCAGCACAGCCACCGCACTGAACTGCGTCCGCAGATCGGCCGCCTCAGAGTTCGCGACTTCCGCCACGATTACCTGCTCGCCCGCCGCGCTGCCCAGCCGGACGGTGGCAGCGGCGATGCCGTCGGCCCCGGTCACGATCGAGTCCGGCTCGAGCACGGCTCCGGCGGGGTTGCCGACGAAGCTGAAGACCACCGGCGTTCCCGCCACCGGCTGATCGGTGCTGTCGAGCACCTGCACCGTCAGCGGCTCCGCCAGGACCTCCCCGGGAGCCGCTTGCTGCCCGTCGCCCGACTTCGCCACCAGGGCCGCGGCTTCGAGCTGGTCGGGCCCCGAGCCGGGCAGGGTCAACTCCCCGGCCGCGCAGCCGAGGGTGAACACTAGTATGGCGATCGCCGCGCCGACCGCGCCGTGGCCTGCCATGGGATCATCGCTCCGTGAGGGATGGTCCATTGTACCTCGCTTTTGGCCTCCCCGCTGTGGCCCCTCTCACCGTCCGCTGGCTCTCAAGACCCTATAGTGCAATGGTTTGCAGCAAAAGAGCCCAAGGGATCGTCCCCCTGGGCCCTTCGCTGCGCGGCTGCTGCCGCGAGCCGTCCTGCCGGGTTACTTGTTGCTGGACAGCGACCGGTTCCTGTCCTTCACCTTCGCGCTGGCCTGCACCTGGCTCTGCAGTCGCTCGGCCTGGTTCGCCTTCTGCCGGACCGACGCCAGCTCGTCACCGGCCGCCCGACGGATGGTGGCGGAACTGGCCTGCTGCCCTTCCTTCTGCAGGTAGGGCACCATCGAGCCAAGATGCTCGGACACGATGCTCAGGTAGACCTTGTCGAAGTTGGCGCGCGACGCCTTCTCCAGCCGGTCGAGCTTGTCCTGGTGGTGCCGGCCCAAGTTGCCGCTCACCGCCACGCCGCCGTTGCTCGAGGCGAGGTTGGTCCACCGGATCTGCCAGGAGCCGAAGTCGCTGGCGATGTCGTTGGCCAGGGCCTTCACCTTCTGGTCCCTGGCCTTCTGCTGCGCCAGCCGGGCCAGCTTCACTTCGAGCATATGATCGTACGCCAGCTCCTGGGCGTACTTCCCGTCGGCGTGCGTGCCGTTGCGGGCGACGTCGCGATCGTTGACCTCACGGTCGCTGTTCCGGGCCACGCCGTTGGTGTTGTTGGTGGTCGGCACCGGCGAGTTGGCCACCGGCGGCGCCGCAGTCGTCGCCACGGCGGCGGTCGAGGCCCCGACCTGCGACGCGACCTGCTGCGCCAGGGTCAGGTGCTGCTGCATCGTGGTGACCGAGCTGGCCGCCAGCGTCCGGACCTCGGGCGACTGTGCCGACGGGCCCGCCTGCTGGAACTTGGCCACGTCCTGCTGGTGGTCCTGCACCATCGCCGTCATGTAGGCGCGGTCGAACCCGGCACCGGTGAGGGACGACAGCTGCGACAGCGACTGCTGCTGGGTCGCGTCCAGGGTGGTGGTAGCCTTGAGGCCGCCCTTGGCCGCGAGATCGGACCACTGCTTGCCCATGGCCGAGTGGTCGCCGACCATCCGCTGGCCGAACTGCTTCACGGCCGAGTTGGCGGACCGCTGGATAGCGAGGGTGCCCAGCCGGACCTCGAGCAGGTTGCCGGCGGTCGCCTCGCGTACGAAAGCGCTGTCGGCCACGGTGGCGGTGCCGGGATGGATCCGGGCCGGATCCCAGGGCGGC
>JBBRGH010000023.1:0-16974 GCA_038240915.1 Gemmatimonadales bacterium
TCGTACCTTGCCCCGGCCGAGAGATTCCAGCGGCCCACCTCCCCCTGCTCGAACAGGTAGAGGCCGACGGTCGAGTACTGATTGTCGGGCACCAGCGTCTCCCGTCCGAACTTCTCGAACTCACTTCGCCCCACCGACACGCCCAGGATCCCGCCGACCGGGCCGAGCGGCACATGGTGGAGCCGCATGTCTCCACTGTAGGAGCGGGCCAGCAGCCCCAGCGCGACGTCGGTGGCATCGCTCGCCTCGAACTCCCGACGCCGATTGCGCTCGTACCCCAGGTCGATATCGAGGTGGGAGGCCCCGGCGGGGAGGTTCACCCCGAGCTGCACCCGGTCCTCGCCGATCCGTTGGAACGGGGTGGCGCCGGGATCCTCCGCCGGATCCTCGTGCAGTTCGATCCGCTCGTCGCGGTGGGTGTAGGCGCCGCTGACCGAGCCCCAGTCCGCCCGATAGCCCACGCTGCCCGACCCGTTGAGGGTCCGGCCGCCGCTGTTGGTGAGCGGTCCAGCCGGAGTGCGGACGTCATCGCTCGACCGCCCGGTGAAGGTCCCCCGGACGCCGAATCCGCCGCTTGCGCCATCCACCACCACGGTGCCGTCCGGCTGCTTGTTGTTGCTGCCGTAGCTGGCCAGCGCGCTTCCACTCACGAACGGGGTCCGGTCGATCGCGTCGGGCAGGGGCCGGGCGATCACGTTGACCACGCCGCCGATCGCATCCGAGCCGTAGAGCACGCTGGCAGGTCCTCGAATCACTTCCACCCGTTCGGCCTCGCCGGCTTCCACCTGCGGTCCGTGCTCGTCGCCCCACTGCTGCGTCTCGAGCCGCTGGCCGTCGGCCAGCACCAGCACCCGGTTGGAAGAGAGACCGCGGATGACCGGCTTCCCGATCCCGTTACCGGTGCTGAAGCTGTGAATGCCCGGCAGGCCACTGAGCGTCTCGCCCAGCGAGGCGGATCGGCGGGACTCGAGCTCGTCCCGCGAGAGCACGCTGGTGGGCTGCGGCGAGGTGAGCGTCGTGGTGGCGAGGGCGGAGGCGGTCACCTGCAGTTCCGGCAGCTCGATCTGGGTCGGACGCAGCGTCACGTTCAGCGTGGACCCGGCCCCCGCCAGCGCCACCCGGCGCACGACCGGCGCGTAGCCCACCAGCGCGAACGAAATGCCGTAGGTGCCCGAAGGGAGTCCGGTGAGCGCAAAGCGCCCGTCCAGGTCGGTGAGAGCGGAGCGGTTGATCTCGAGCACGGTGACCCGCACCTGCGCGAGCGGGGCCCCGGTGGTGTCGGCCACGCGGCCGGCCAGGGTCGGCGCGACCGTCAAGGCCGCGGCGAGGAGCAGCGGGAGCATGAGTGTCTCCGGTCTGAATGGCATGGCCACGGCACGGGATGCGCCGTGGCATGGGGGCGGACCAAGGTCCGTCAGACCTGAGGGGCGGGCGGGGCTCGGGGCGGGGGGAGAAGGCAGGCGAGCTTGCGCGGCGGCGGCGCGGGGGCCGCCTGGCGCGGCATCGGCGGCGCGGGTGGCGCCAGTCGCATCGACAGCGCGAAGGCGGCCACGGCCCGTGAGCCGGGAGGCGTCTGGCCGAGGGTACAGTGGTCGGCGTGAGCGGTGCATCCGCCGGCCGGCTCGACGTGGACCTGGCCGGCCAGCGGGTCCACGCGCCAGTGGAAGAGAAGTGCGTCGAGACTGGGCAGACTGGTGCCCGCGCCCAGGAACAGCCCGAGCAGCAACCAGGCCCGCGCGCGCCGCGCGATGCCGGAGCGACGCCTCATCGGTGCGGCACCGCTACGCCGCCTGACCCGCCGTCACAGGCGCCGTCCGCGATCGATCCGGCGCCGATGATGCCGCCGTGCAGCTCCACGAACTTCCGGCAAAGGGCAAGGCCGAGTCCGGTGCCTGCCGGCTGGCCGAGGTCTCCACCTGGCTGAACTCCGGGAACAGCCGGGCACCACCCACCCGTCCACCCCGACCCAGCGGCCGCGACCGCCGACAGCGGGACGGGTCTGAGGGTGCGCCTCACCCCGGCTCGCCCTCCCAGAGCAGCTCGCGGAATTCGGTCTCACCGGTGGCCAGCATGCGGCGGAGATAGGGGCGGCAGAGGCCGCAGCCGGCTCCGCACCCGGTGGCGGCCATCAGCTCGTCGAGGCCCCAGGCGCCGGCGCGCGCCCGCGGCAGCAGGCCTGCGAACGACTGCCGCCGGCAGAGGCACATCGACACCAGTACGGGCGGCATGGGCTAGGGGTTGGTGGGCCGGATGTCGAGCTCGCTCACCAGGGCGCGGCCGGGCAGCCGGACCGCCTGGAGGATCGTGTCGGCGACATCCTCGGGCCGGAGAATCCGGTCGCGGTTGGTCGGAAGCATCGGCTGGTCGCGCAGCATGTCCGTGTCCACCGACCCGGGGCAGACGGTGATGACCCGGACGCCGTCCTTCCGCACCTCGAGCATGAGCGACCGGGCAAAGCCGAGGACCGCGTGCTTGGAGGCGGTGTAGGCGGTGCCGCCGGCGAAGCCGTTCCGGCCGGCCAGACTGGCCACGTTCACGATGGTGCCCTCGCGCCGACGGCGCATGCCGGGAAGTACCTCGCGGGTGACCAGATACAGACTCCGCAGGTTGGTGGCCATCGTGGTGTCCCACTCCTCGAGCGTGAGCTCCTCGAACGGCCGGGCGATCAACACGCCGGCATTGTTGACCAGAACGCCCACCTCACCCAATCGATCGGTCACCCGGGCCACCGCGCGCGCGACCTGCTCCGGATCCGCGACGTCGGCCGCGGCACCGGCCGCCTCGATCCCCTCGGCCCGAAGCTCGGCGGCGAGCGCCTCGACCCGGGCGGTGGTGCGGGCGCACAGGCCCACCCGATAGCCCGCGCGGCCGAGCGCGATGGCGGTGGCTCGGCCGATGCCCTGGGTGGCGCCGGTGACGAAGGCGGTGACGGGAGTGGACATGGCGACAAATCTAACGGGCTACCGGCGGAGCGCGGCGACTTCGGCGCCGAGGGCGTCGAGCCGGCGGAGCAGTTCCTGGTGGCGGGCGGCCTCGCTGGTTCCGCCCATGCCACGGAAGTAGATGGTACCGTTGGGGTAGAGGGTGGCGCTTTCGACCTCGCCCAGCGAATCGAAGCCCCGCTCGTGGGCCTTGGCGGTGAGCTCGCCGGCGTTGATGTGCAGCCGGCGCATCTCGTCCTCCTGGAGCTGGCCGTCGACGATCAGGCAGATGTCTCGCTCGGCGCTGGTGAGCTGGGTCATCTCGGGGCCGCGGTAGAAGAACCGCACCAGCAGCGCGTTGACGGCCAGCAGCGCGGCCGCCCCGATGGCGCCGCCGAGCAGCGAGGTGTCGTTCCCGATGATGGCGTTCTGGACCGTGTTCGACAGCATCAGCAGGACCACGAAGTCGAACGGGTTGAGCTGGGCGAGCACCCGCTTGCCGGCCTTCTTGAGCGCCACCACCAGCAGCAGGTAGACGACCACGGGTCGGACGATCTTTTCGGCGACCGAGACCGGATGGGTGGCGTCGTCGAGCATGCCGAGGTGGGTGAGGTTGGCCCAGAGGGTCGGCCAGTCGACGTGGGGCATCGGGCAGGTCTCCGCAGATTAGCTTACACGAGATGACAATGCCGCTCGAGCATCCGATTGTACGACCCAACCGAGGGGGCCGGAAGCCCGCCGACCCCAGGCCCGGCTGGCGCGCGCGGCTCCAGGCGCTGCGCCATGTCCCGCGCCTGGTCCGGCTGGTGTGGGCCACCCAGCCGCGCTACGTGGCCGGTATTCTGGCCCTCCGGGTGGGCCGCTCGCTGGTGCCGCTGGCGGTGCTCTGGATCGGCAAGCTCATCGTGGACGAGGTGGTGCACGCGGTGGGCTCGGCGGCGCGCGGTGGTACCTCCGGGGTGGACTGGACCCGGCTGGGCGAGTTGCTGGTGCTCGAGCTCGCCATCGCCTTGGTGGGCGAGGGCCTGGCCCGGATCTCCGCCCTGCTGGAGAGCCTGCTGGGCGATCTGTTCGCCAACCAGACCAGTGTCGAGCTCATGCGCCACGCCGCCACGCTCGACCTGGAGCAGTTCGAGGATCCGGAGGTGTACGACAAGCTCGAGCGGGCCCGGCGGCAGACGGTGGGGCGGATCGGGCTGTTCACCTTGTTGCTTGCGTCAGTGCAGGACGCGATCACCCTCGCCACCCTGGCCGCGGCGCTCGCCGTGTACGTGCCCTGGCTGCTGGTGCTGCTGGTCGTGGCGGTGCTGCCCTCGCTGCTGGGCGAGACCCACTTCGCCTCGCTCGGCTACTCGCTGCTCTACTCCTGGACGCCCGAGCGCCGGCAGCTCGACTACCTCCGCTACATCGGCGCCAGCGACGTCTCCGCCAAGGAGCTCAAGCTGTTCGGTCTGTCCGACTTCCTGGTGGACCGGTACGACCGGCTGAGCCGGGAGTTCTACGAGGCGAACAAGCGGCTGGCGATCCGGCGGAGTCTGGTCTCGAGCCTGCTGGGCGCCCTCGGCACACTCGGCTACTACGGGGCCTACGCGGTCATCATCTATTTGACCGTAACCGGCTACCGGTCGCCGGCCGGCCTGTTCACCATCGGTGTGCTGACCTTCCTGGCGGGCTCCTTCCGCCAGAGCCGCGATCTGATCCAGCGGGTGCTGCTCTCGCTGTCCCAGGTGTACGAACAGAGCCTCTACCTGGACGATCTGTTCTCGTTTCTTGCTCTGGAGCCCGGCATTCGCCGCGATCCGGGCGGCCGCCAGGTGCCGGTGCCGATCCGGCGCGGCTTCGCCTTCGAAGGCGTGGGCTTCCGCTACCCGGGATCGGATCGCTGGGCGGTGCGCGGGCTCGATTTCGCGCTGGCGCCGGGCGAGCGGCTGGCGCTGGTGGGCGAGAACGGCGCCGGCAAGACGACGCTGGTCAAGCTGCTGGCCCGGCTGTATGACCCGACCGAGGGGCGGATCCTGCTCGACGGCGTGGACCTCCGCGAGTACGACGTCGAGAGCGTCCGGCGGAACGTCGGCGTCATCTTCCAGGACTTCGTCCGCTACGACTTCATTCTCCGGGACAACATCGCCGTCGGCAACATCGGCGAGCGCGAGGACGCACCGCGGATCGAAGCGGCTGCCCAGCGGAGTCTGGCCGACACGGTAGCCGCCCGCCTGGTGGGCAAGTACGACCAGATGCTGGGCCGGCGGTTCGAGAACGGGGTGGACCTCTCGGGGGGCGAGTGGCAGAAGGTGGCACTGGCGAGGGCCTATATGCGGGACGCCCAGCTACTGATCCTGGACGAGCCCACCGCCGCGCTGGACGCGCGGGCGGAGTATGAGGTGTTTCTCCGGTTCTCCGAGCTGACGGCCGGCCGGATGGCGGTGCTCATCTCCCACCGCTTCAGCACGGTGCGGATGGCCGACCGGATCCTGGTGCTGCGGGGCGGGGAGCTGGTGGAGGACGGGACGCACGAGGCGCTGGTGGCGCAGGGGGGGCTGTACGCGGAGCTGTTCCACCTCCAGGCGGCAGGATATCGCTAGCGCCGGCTGGCGCGCGGCCTTTCGTGTGCGGGCCGGCTCCGCCGCCGAATCGCGTGGACAGCGCCTGATGTCCCCGGCGCTTCCCGCCGTCACGACGGGCCGTCGGCCCAAGCCCGACTCGGAGCCGCGGCCACACCGCGCGACTCCGTGCAATGTGCGGCGGCAAGGCCGGCGAGAACGCCTCCTGCCACCGGCCCCGAAGGTTCGGTCAGTCGCCGCTCTTCTTGCCGACCGGCACCTGCGCCACTGCCGCGACCTTCCACCCCTTCATGCCCTTCCGCAGCACGGCCAAGTAGTGACTGACCTGCTCCTCGCCGGACGTCGAGTGCGTCGTGACCGTGCCGAAGTCCAAGGCCGTCCCGCCGTACACCCGGACAGTGTCGGAGGTGAGCACCATGTGCGGCCAGGTCGGCGCGTCCTTCTTCAGCATGTCGGCGATGGCCTTGGCCCCCATGATCTGCCTGCCGTCCGGCTGGATCACGATGGCCTCATTCAGATAAAGCGCGCTGACCGCGGCGGCATTCTTGGCGTTGAACGCCTCGGCGTACGAGGCCCGCGTGGAGTTGAGCTCGTCAATCACCGTGCGTAAGGGAAGGTGAGGCGTCTCCACTCCCTGGGCTGCGACTCCAATGGGATTCGCCATCACCAACGCCACGAGGAGTTGGACAGCGCGAGGGGACCGCAACGGGCGCGACATGAGGCTCTCCTGAGTAGGGGATCATGGGAGTGTCGAGGAAGTGCCTATCTTACAACCTCGGCGCGGGGGACGCCAGAAATCGGAACAGCAAAGCCCCCGGCCGCGCACCAGCTGCCAGGCTGACCTGGGTGTGCTCACCTGCCCAGCACGACGTCCTGTCCTATGAATTGACAACGCGCCCCTCCGCCTTCACCTTGAGAATCCAACTCTCGCAAGGAGGTGGAGGCCATGAAGGTCTATGGCTCCAACGCCATCAGGAACGTGGCCTTCGTCGGCCACGGCGCAAGCGGTAAGACGTCGCTGGTCGATGCACTGGCCTGGGTGTCCGGCAGCGGCCGACGCCATGGCACCATCAAGGACGGTACGACCCTCACCGACTACTCCCCCGACGAAATCGCCCGCCAGCACTCCATCAACCTGGCCCTCGGTTACGCCGAGTGGATGGACACCAAGCTCAACCTCATCGACACCCCGGGCTACCTCGATTACTTCGGCGAAGTCGTCACCGGCCTCCATGCCGCCGACGCCGCCGTGGTCGTGGTGAGCGCCACCGGCGGCGTGGAGGTTGGGACCGAACGGGCCTGGGAAGTGCTCGATCAGCTCCACCTGCCCCGCGTCATCTTCGTCTCCCTCATGGACAAGGACCACGCGGACTTCGAGCGGGTCTTCGCCGATGTGCGGGCCCACCTCACGCCCAGGGTGGTGCCGGTGGAGATCCCGATCGGGAATGGCCCCGACTTCCACGGGATCATCAACCTCTTCTCCGGCCACTGCCACAGGTACCAGAAGGGCGCCCTCAAGGGCGAGAACGAGGTGGTGCCGATTCCGGACGAATACCAGGCCCGCTATCGGGAGTACAGCGAGCACCTCACCGAGGCCGTCGCCTCGACCGACGACGACCTCATCGAGCGGTATCTGGCGGGCGAGGAGATCCCCCGCGAGCAGTTCATCGGCGCCGTCAAGAAGGCGATGCTGGCCGGCCAGATCGTGCCGCTGTTCTGCGGTAGCGCGACGCTCACGTACGGCCTCCGGACGCTGCTCCGGAAGATGGTGGAGCTCTTCCCCTCGCCCGCCGAGCGGACCCCACCCGCCGAGGCGCCGCTGGTTGGCCGCGCGTTCAAGACCATGTCCGAGCCGCACGTGGGTGACGTCACCCTGTTCCGCCTCTTCGCCGGCGAGCTCCGCAACGGCGACGAGCTGTGGAACGCCGAGCACGAGGTGGCGGAGAAGCTCAACCACCTCTCGATTCAGCAGGGCAAGGAGCGGATCGAGGTCGAGCAACTGACCGCGGGCGACATCGGCTCGGTGGCCAAGCTCAAGGACACCCACACCGGCGACACCTTCTGCCGCCGGGACGCACCCGTGCGCCTGCCCGCCATCCCGCTGCCGGAGTCGGAGGCCACGTCGGCCGTGGTGGTGAAGCAGCGGGGCGAGGAGGACAAGCTGGCCGCCGGGCTCCACAAGCTGCACGAGGAGGATCCGACCTTCCACTTCGAGTACAGCTCGGAGCTGGGGCAGACGCTGATCCACGGCATGGGCGAGCGGCACTTCGAAACCATCCTCCACCGGCTGGAGCGGAAATACGGCGTCCACGCCGAGCTGGCCCGGCCCCGGGTGGCGTACCGCGAGACCCTCAAGGGCAAGGCCGAGGGCCAAGGCAAGCACAAGAAACAGAGCGGCGGCCGCGGCCAGTACGGCGACTGCTGGATCCGGATCTCGCCGCGCCCGCGCGGGGCGGGCTACGAGTTCGTCGACGCGATCGTCGGTGGCGTGATCCCCAACAAGTTCATTCCGGCGGTGGACCGTGGCGTGCACGAGTCGGCCGAGCGGGGCGTGGTGGCGGGCTATCCGATGGTGGACTTCCGGGTGGAGTGCTTCGACGGCTCGTACCACGACGTGGACTCGAACGAGATGTCGTTCAAGATGGCCGGCATTCTCGCCTTTCGGAACGTGGCGCCGAAGGCCAGGCCCGTGCTGCTGGAGCCGCTCATCGAGGTGACCGCCTGGGCGCCGGACGACCTCCTGGGCGACGTGATGGGCGACCTCAGCTCACGCCGGGGGCAGATCCTCGGCACTGAGCAGGACGGCCGGCTCACCAAGGTCCGCGCCATCGTGCCCGAGGCCGAGCTCTACAAATACTCGACGACGCTCCACTCGATCACCCACGGCCGCGGGCACCATCGCGAGAAATTCCACAGCTACGCCGAGGCGCCGCCCGAGGTGGCGTCCAAAGTGGCGGCCGAGAACCAGAAGGACCACGCGGTCGCGTCGTAGGCACGCCCACTACCGGCGGGACCGCGCCGCCGCGCCCGGCCACTGATCCGCCAGCCGCCCGACGAGGTGCACAGCGCCGAGCGCCTGGATCCCCTGCTCGGGATCGGTCCAGCAGGCCTGGGCCTCCGGGTCGGGGCGGCGGGCAAATTCCTTCCTCGTGCGCCACCAGCGGCCGCACCCGTCCCGCCTCCGCACCCGACCTCCGCGGCCCAGCGTGCGGGCCGCGCCGGCCAGGTGTCTCGGGCAGTTGATTTTCACCGGTAAACCCGAGGTGTGGATGGGGTGGAAGCGAAGGTGGACCGGGCGGGCGGCCGGCACGGGGCTCCTGCTCGCGGCGCTGGCCTGCAACCGAGACTCGGGTGACTGCAGCCGCTGCGCCTCGGTGGTCGTCGCCGCCACGGGGGATCCGGCCTCGCTGCTCCCGCCGCTGGCCCAGGAGTCGGTGGCCCGCGATATCGGCGACCAGGTATTCGAGCGGCTGGCAGACCTGGCACCCGGGGCCGCGCCGGTGGACGAGGGCGCGTTTCGCCCCGCTCTGGCGGCGAGCTGGGAGCGGGTCGATTCGCTCGCCTGGCGGTTCCATCTTCGGCCCGGCGCGCGCTGGCAGGATGGCCGGCCGGTCACGGCGGAGGACGTGCGCTTTTCCTTCGCGGCCTTCGCCGATTCGGCGATCGATGCCCCCGCCCGGCCGAACATCGCCGGCATCACGGTGGTGCCGGAGGACTCCGTCACGGTCCTGGTCCGCTTCCCCGCGCCCGCGGCGGAGCAGTTGTACGACGCCACCTTTCACGTCCGCATCATTCCGAGCCACATCTGGGCGGCGCGGCCCGCGTCCACCTGGGGCGCGGATACCAACGTGGCCGATCTCGTCGGCAGCGGCCCCTACCGGGTGGTGGAGTGGCGGCGCGGCGAGTTCGTCCGCCTGGTGGCCGATTCCACCGGACCCCAGCCCCCCGCGATCCGGCGGGTCGTCTGGCGCTTCGCCGCAGACCCCGATGCCGCTCTCAACCTGGTGCTGAGCCACGACGCCGACCTGCTCGAAACCGCCGGCAGCCCCGACCGGCAGGCCCGGGTGCTGCGCGACAGCACGCTCCGCCTCCTGCCCTACGCCTCGGCGGCGTACGGCTTCCTCGGCTTTCAGCTCGCGGGGGAGAAAGCCGGCGACCTCAATCCGATCTTCGGGGACGTGCTGACCCGCTGGGCGCTCGCGCTGGCCATTGACCGCGAGACCCTGGCCCGCTCGGTCTTCGGCCGAGAGGCCAAGGCCCCGCCGGGGCCGATGTCGCAGCTGCTCTGGATCTGGAGCGACAGCATCCGGGTGCTGCCGTTCGACACGGTGCAGGCGGACCGGGCGCTCGACGCCGCCGGGTGGCGCCTCCCGCCCGGGGCCACCACCCGGCAGCGCGGCAGCCGGGCGCTCGCGTTCGACATCCTGGTGCCGAGCTCGAGTGCCATCCGGCGGCAGCTGGCCGTGGCGGTGCAGGCAATGTGGCAGGCCGTCGGAGCCGCCGTGACCGTCACGGCGGTGGAATTTCCGCTCTTTCAGGAGTGCCTGGGGGCGGGGAAGTTCGACAGCTACATCGACGCCTGGCTGGACGAGCCGAGCGCACGGGGTCTCAAGGACCAGTGGACCAGGGAAGGGTGGAGCGAGCTCAACTACGGCCACTACGCCGACCCGGCCTTCGACGCCCTGCTCGAGCGGGCCGGCCGGGCCGAGACGCGGGAGGCGGCGGGCCGGCTCTATCGGCAGGCCATGGATACCCTCAACGCGGACGTACCGGCCATCTTCCTCTACGCGCCGGCCAACGCGGCCGTGGCGGCCCGCCGGGTGAACGGGGTGGAAATCGATCCCTACAGCTGGATTGGCGGGTTGCGCCGGTGGTCGGTGACGCGGTGAACGGCCGCCCCCTCAGACCGCGCTGAACCATCCCATCGCGCCCCGCTCCGCCATGTGCCGCTGGTGGGGATGGAACATGTAGCGCCCGCGCCGCGGGAACCGGAACTCCACGATGGCCCGCTCGGTCTGGGCCAGGGTCACCACATCGGTCCGCTCGTCGGGGACCAGACGAGTGCCGCTTCGGTAGACGTCGAAGGTCTCGGCGTGCAGGTGGAAGGAGGCCACGGGATCGTCGGCCACCATGTTCAGCAGGTAGACGCGGACCGGCGCGCCGACGGGC
Source organism: Gemmatimonadales bacterium (assembly GCA_038240915.1). Lineage (GTDB taxonomy): Bacteria > Gemmatimonadota > Gemmatimonadetes > Gemmatimonadales > GWC2-71-9 > CAVVWJ01. The sequence goes on from JBBRGH010000023.1 coordinate 10,652, forward strand.
ACCTTGATCGGATAGCGCTCGTAGCCGCCCGCCAGGCCGTTCCACCCATAGAGCTCGTTGTGCCCGTCCCCATCCAGGTCGAAGCCGGAGAGCACGAGAGCCACCTCGTGGGCCGGAGGGCGACCGGCGGGTGGATCGACGATCAACATGCCGTAGAGCCCGTGCGACAGGTGCTCCGCGGCCGGGGTCACGTCGCAATGATAGGGGTGAAGCCCGAACGGCTCGGCCCGCAGGCGATAGGTGGCCTCGCCTCCGGGCGGGACCGGCTGCCACCCGTCCTGGGCCACGTCGTGCCGGCCATGCAGGTGGAGATTGTGGGGCCGGGTTCCGAGGTTCCGCAGCCGAAGCTCGAGTTGGTCACCCTCGGTGGCGCGGAGCACCGGCCCCGGGATGCGGCCGTTGAAGGTCCAGGCCGATAGCGTGGCGCCGCGGGCCACCGCGACCGGCTGCTCGGCGATCCAGAGGTCGGCGGTTACGGGTGCGTCGGCCGGGCCGAGGTGCGGCGGCGGCGGTCGGAGCGCCGATTCGACCGCGTCGGCAGTGAGGCCGGCAGGCGGTTCGATGCCGTGACCGTATCCCTCCGCCGTCCCCACCTGCCGCGTGACCGCCGCGCCATCGCGCCGCCCCAACCCGAGCCACGCGGACCCCAGCGCGCCCGCGGCCACGCCGGCGCCCACCCGCACGAAATCCCGCCGCGAGACCGGTGCCATCAGAAGTGCCCGTACACGACCGCCGCCGCGCCCAGGACGAGCAGGTACACGAGCGCAGCGCCGAGGGCCGAGCGGATCGGCCGGCGTCGCCCGCGGGCGAGCCAGAGCAGCAGCAGTAGCGGGGCCAGCCAGAAGGTGGCGCTGCCGAGGATTCGGCCACCCAAGCCGGGAGACTCGAAGCTCCGGACATCCTCCGGCGCCGTCCCCTGCGTCTCCTCGGCCACGGCAGGTAGCCGCGCCTGGGTCACGTCGAAGCGGAGCGACTCGAACACGCGCACGGCCGGCCTGGCCGGTGCGCTGGCGGCGTCGGGCATGCCGGGCTGCGCTCCCGGCACCGGCTGGTCGCGCCAGTCGGGGAAAGTTCGTCCAGCCACCGTCATGCCCCGATAGCCCACCACCGATACCAGCGGCAGCGGATCGAAGCCGAGTGGCAGCCGGAGACCGCCGCAGCCGTGGAAGGCTTCCAGTCCGGCCGGCGCCGCCACCGCGTACCTGTTGCCCGCGAAGCAGTTGCCGAAGCTGCCCGGCCCGCCCAGAGCGAGGTCGGCCCGGCCGGAGCGGACCACCCGGTTGTTGCGGATCACGTTGTCCCGCGCCGGCCACCAGTTCCGGTCGTACATGGGGGTGACCAGGATCCCGTGCTGCTCGTGGTCGGCGATGACGTTGCGCTCGACCACGTTGCCGACCCCACCTCCGATCAGCACCCCGTTGCCGAAGGCGATCGCGGGGAGCGGGCCCGCTGGCGCGTTCCGGTTGCTGTTGCCGACGATGAGGTTGGCGGCGATCGTGGTCTCACGCTGGGGCGGCTTGAGCTCCAGATCGAGCGAGGCGGGGACCAGTCCGGAGCGGTTGTTGCGCCAGATCGAGCTCACGATGTACAGCTCGCCGCCGGAGTTGGTGCCGGAGTACCCGATCGCGTTGTGCTCGGCGATCACGTCCCGGATGACCACCCGGCACGGGTAGCACTCGCCGATGTAGAACCCCGAGTCGGGTGATCCCGAGGCGTAGGAGTGCTCGAACAGGCCGTCGGTGGCGTCGAAGGCGTAGATCCCGTAGTCGCCGTTGTTGTAGGCGGTGAGCCAGCTGCCGCGGAACCCGGTCACCCCGGTCCAGAAGAAGCCGTTGAGCACCGCATTCCTGGCGGTCAGGTTCTCGAGGGCCACGCCGTCGGCCAGCACCGCGACGCCGTTGCCCCGGACGAACTCGCCATCGACGATGGTGCCGTTCCGGTCGAGGCCCCGGATGGTGAGGGAAGGGGTCGTGACCGTGACCTCCTCCCGGTAGAGGCCGGGGTCCACCAGCACCAGGTCGCCGGGGTTGGCCGCGTCCACGGCGGACTGGATCGTCGGATAGTGCGAGGGCACCCGCCGGACCGCGCCGCTGGCGTCGGCCACCGCAGCCACCGTCCCCCGAGGGCTCGGGCTGTAGGCGGCGTTCCCCACCACCACCACGCCCGTCATCCCCTTGCCGTCCCTGGTGCCGTGGTAGGTGCAGTAGTACCGGTAGACGCCCGGCGTGTCGAAGGTGAGGTCCTGCTCGGCGCCGGGCGCCACGTCCGGGGCGCCGGCGTGTCCGGTGGACCACGACCCGTCCACCGCCACCGCGTTGTGGGGGTTCTTGCCCACGTTCATCCACTTGACCCGGACCCCGACCGGTACCCGCACGACCGCCGCGTTGAACGCGTTGTCGTACATGTTGACGAAATTGCCGCCCTGTCGGTCGCCGCCGCAGGCCAGCGCGGCGGCCAGCAGCAGCGGAAGGCCGTAGCGAGACGGGCGCAGGTCGACGGCGGGTCGCGGCGCGAGCGGCATGCGGAGCCTGCGGGTGAGGAGGAAGGGGAGCAATATGAGGCGGGGTGGAGCGGGCCGGAAGGGAGGTCGATCGATGCGAAAGGGGCATACCCGCAGGCATGCCCCCCGCCCCCAGCTCAGGGCGACTTCACCCCGACCGCGCGGCCGGCGATCAAGCCGTCTTCCGCCGCGTCTTCCCCGCCCGTTTCCGGTTCTTCTTGAGGGTGAGGACGCCGGCTTCCTCCCGCGGCTGCCGGTAGACGTACTGCTGCCCCCGGAAGTTCCGCAGCACGACCTCCTCGTCGGTCATGCTGACGACGTACTCCGGGAGGAGCGGGATCTTGCCGCCGCCACCGGGGGCGTCGATCACGAAGTGCGGGTTGGCCAGGCCGCTGGTCCAGCCGCGCAGCGCCTCCATCACCTTGATGCCGGCCTGAACGGTGGTCCGGAAGTGCTCCCCGCCGGCCACCTGATCGGCCATGTAGATGTAGTACGGCCGGACCCGGGCCATCAGCAGCCGCTGCATCAGCTCCTTCATCACCGCCGGGTCGTCGTTGATGCCCTTGAGCAGCACCGTCTGGCAGCCGAGCGGGATGCCGGCATCGGCCAGCCGGCCGAGGCCCGCCACGGCGGCCGGGGTCAGCTCGTCCGGGTGGTTGAAGTGGGTATTGATGAAGAGCGGATGGAACCGCTTGAGCATGTCGGTCAGCCCGGGGGTGATCCGCTCGGGCAGGTGGCACGGCACCCGGCTGCCGATCCGGATGATCTGGAGGTGCGGGATGGCCCGGAGCCGGGTCAGGATGGCCTCGAGCCGGCGGTCGTTGAGCAGCAGCGGATCGCCGCCGGACATGATGACGTCCCGGATCTCGGTGTGCTGCTCCAGGTACTGGAAGGCGCTCTCGAACTGGGACATGGGGATCTTCTCGGGATCGCCCACCTTGCGGCGCCGGGTGCAGAAGCGGCAGTAGCTGGCGCAGACGGGAGAGACGAGGAAGAGCGCCCGGTCCGGGTACCGGTGGGTGATGTTGGGCACCGGGCTGTCCGCGTCCTCGTTGAGCGAGTCCACGATGCCGTCCCGGATATCGAGCTCCTCCACCGTGGGGACGTATTGCCGCCAGATCGGGTCGTCGGGCGACTTGATCAGCTCGACCATGGCCGGCGAGATCCGGAACTCGAAGTTCTCGGCCGCCACCCGCAGGCGGTCGAGCTCGGGGAAATGCTCGGGGCCGAACTTGGCCGCCAGCATGTCCAGGGACCGGATCGAGTTGGTCTTGAGGACTTCCTGCCAGGTTTCCATGTCGCTACCCGTCCTTCTGCCTGAGAAACCGACGCCCTACCGGGGGCGAGCGGCCGCCGCGAGCGCCTTCGTGTAGACCACCTGATCGTCCCCCGGGGCGTAGAAATCGGGGATCCGGGCCACGGCCCGGTATCCGCGCGCCTCGTAGAACCCGCGGGTGGGGGCATAGTCCGGCCGGCCGGCGGTCTCGACCACGATCAGCCGGGCCACATCCGCCAGCCGGGCCTCCATGGCCTGGAGCAGGGCGGTGCCGACCCCCGCGCCGTGCAGGAGGGGGTCGACCGCCATCCAGTAGAGATCGTAGGTGCCGAGAGTGCAGGGGGTGGGGCCCCAGCAGATCCAGCCGGCCAGGCGCCCATCGTGCTCGGCGCCCAGGGCGAGGTAGTCGGGAGAGCCGGCGACGGCGCCGTCGAAGACCTCGAGGGCCACCGGGATCTCGTCGGATCGGAAGATGCCGACGGCCCGGCTGATCGCCTCAATGCGCTCGCGATCGGCGGCGGTGAGGTTCCGGAGGGTGGGCAGGGTGAGCGTGCCGCTCACGCGGCCGACACCCCGCTGACCAGGGCCGCGGCGGCGCTGTGGCTCTGGGAGCGCATGAGCGCCTCGTCCACGATCTGCATGACGAGGTCGTCGTAGCTCCAGCCGAAGGCGCGGCCCATCCGGGCCAAGCCGGCGTTGCTCGAGAGGTCGGGGCAGGGATTCACCTCGAGGACGTAGGCCTGGCCTTCGTCGTTGACCCGGAGGTCCACCCGCCCGTAGCCCTCGCCGCCCGACATGTGAACCCAGGCCTCGCGGGCGACCTCGCCCAGCCGCTTGGCCAGGTCGGGGGCCACGTCGGCGGGGCAGACGGGCACAGTCCCCTCGTCTTCCGGGCTGCCCGGAATCCACTTGGCGGCGTAGCTCACGATCGGCCACGACCCATCGGGCAGGGTGTCGAAGCGGATCTCAGCAATGGGCAGCATCCGCTTGCCCACGAAGCCGACGTTGAACTCCCGGCCGGCCACGTATTCCTGGACCAGCACCTCCTCGAACTGCTCCAGCATCTGGGCGACCCGCTTCTTGAGCGCCCGCTTGGAGGTGCAGACCGCCCCGTTGTCGATCCCGACGCTGGCGTCCTCGGCCGAGGGCTTCACGATGGCCGGGAGCGGGAACTCGCCGGGCGTCTTGTTGGCCTGGGCCAGGGTGAAGGCCGGCACCGGCAGTCCGGCCGCCGACAGCAGGGTATTGGCGATGTGCTTCCGGTGGCAGACCGTGGTGGGCCAGGTCCGGCACCCGGTGAACGGCACCCCGCTCAGCTCCAGGGTACCGACCACCAGGTCCTCGTACTTGGCGTGGCCGTTGATCCCCTCGCAAAGATTGAAGACCAGGTCGACCCGCCGGATGCGGCTGAGCCAGCGGAAGTCGCCCAGCCGGACCGGGAGCAGTTCCACCTCGTGCCCCCGCCGCCGGAGGACGTCGCGCACCTCGTGGACATTGCCCACGACGGCGGCCACATCCTGCGGGCTCCATTCCTCGCTGCCGGCATCGTACAGGATCGCCACTTTCATCACGCCACCTCCGCCAGGAGTGAACGGCCGCTGATCCGGCGCCACGCGATGTCAGCGACCGTGCGGATCAGCTCGTCGTAACCCATCCCGGCGGCGCGGGCGGCCTTCGGGAAGCAGGAATTGTCCCGCGGGTCGGGCAAAATGCCCGGCAGGGGGTTCAATTCGACGACCATCGGGCGATTGGCGGCGTCGCAGCGGATATCGATGCGGCACCAGTCGCGGCAATCCAGGGCGTGATAGGCCGCCAGGGCGGCGGCGCGGACGTCCTCGGCCAGTGACTCGGGAATGCGGGCCGGGCAGTCGAAAATCTCCAGCGGGTGCGTCGGCGAGTCCCACAGCCACTTCGCTTCGTAGCCGTAGATCGGCGGCGCGCCCTTGGGCAGCGTTTCAAAGTCCATGCCGACAATGGGGAGGCAGCGCGCCTCCTCGCCGTTGCCGAGCACCGCAACAGTGAACTCGGGCCCGGCGAGGTAGGTCTCGATCAGCACCGGCTCGGCGTAGGTGGCGAGCAGCTTGGACACCTGCTTGACCAGCTGGCTCCGGGTCTTGCAGATGCTCCGGACGCTCACGCCCTTGCCCGAGCCCTCGAAGGCCGGCTTCACGAACAGGGGGAACGGGAGCTGGACGTTCCGCGCATCGGCCGGGCTCCGGGCCAGGACGAAGGGCGCCGTGGGCACGCCGTGATAGGACATCACTTCCTTGGCGCGGCGCTTGTCGAGCGCGAGGCCGAGGGTCAGCGGGTCGGAGGCGTGGCAGGGAATATCCAGGAACTCGCAGATGGCCGGGACGTGTCCCTCGCGGTTCGGGCCGTAGAGACCCTCGGCGATGTTGAATACGAAATCGGGGCGGACGAGGGAGAGCCACGCGGGGAAGCTGGCGTTGGCCTCGAGCCGGTAGACCTGGCCGAGGGTGCGCAGCGCCCGCTCCACCGCATCGATGGTGGCGGGCTCGTCCCACTCGGCGTAGAGATCGGGCTGGG
>JBBRGH010000024.1:0-16795 GCA_038240915.1 Gemmatimonadales bacterium
TGGAGCTGCAGCCGGACACCGCCCCGGCGCCCGTGCATCCGGCCCGTCCGGGGCGGGTCCACCTGGTGGTCGTGGTGACGCGCGCCGTGATCCCGGCCGATGAGGCGCCGCGGGGCGCGGTGCTGATGGCGAGGTTCTGGCACCCGTCGCTCCGCCGCTGGAGCGAGACCCCGTTCGAATCGCTCGAGCATGCCCTCCACCTGTTCGTGGACGAGAGCGGGTGGGTCCTGCGCCAGCAGCAGGCGCTCGACGCGACCCATGCCTTCGAGCTGGTGTTCGAGGCCCGGCGCGAGGATTTCAGCCGGCCCAGCGCCGAGGCCATGCTGCAGGACGTCGGGCTCTCCGCCGCGGACGTGGCCGACCTGATCGAGCGGGTCGAGCGCGAGACCGAAGCCGACGAGCAGCCGTAGCTTCCCCTCACCTCCTGGTGCCCGCATGATGCTCTTCCTCCTGCTCGCGGTCCTCGCGGGAACTCTGCTCCCGGTGCAGGCCGGCATGAACGTGCAGTTGCGCACCGGACTGGGGCATCCCCTCGCGGCCTCGCTCATCTCCTTCCTGGTGGGCTCCCTGGGGTTGGCCGCGGTTGTGGTGCTGGTCCGGGTGCCGGTGCCGGTGGGGGCGGCGTGGGCCCGCGGCGCCTGGTGGCACTGGGTGGGGGGCCTCCTCGGTGCCGCCTACATCCTGGCCACGGTGGTCGTGGCCCCGAGGCTCGGTGCCGCCACGCTCATCGCGGCGCTGGTGGCGGGCCAGATGATCGCGTCGCTGGTGGTGGATCACTTTGGCTGGGTCGGCTTCGCCCAGCACGCTGTCACGCCCATGCGGCTGGCCGGCGCCGCGCTCGTGGTGCTTGGCGTCGTGCTGGTCCGCCGCTAATCGCGGGGGACGACACCCCATGACGACCGGATTTTCCGACCACTTCTCCGCCGCCGCCGCCTCCTACGCCGCCGCCCGGCCCACGTACCCGCCCGCGCTGTTCGACCATCTGGCCGCGCTGGCGCCGGCGTGCGGCCACGCCTGGGACTGCGCCGCGGGCAACGGACAGGCCGCCGTGCCCCTCGCCCAGCGCTTCACGCGGGTCACCGCCACCGATGCCAGCGCGGCCCAGCTGGCGCAGGCACCCGCGCTCCCCGGCGTCACCTATCGGGTCGGACTGGCCCAGGACAGCGGGCTGGGATACAGGAGCGTCGACCTGGTCACGGTCGCCCAGGCGCTCCATTGGCTCGACCACAACCGCTTCTACGCGGAGGTGCAGCGGGTGGTGGTGCCGGGCGGAGTGCTCGCGGTCTGGAGCTACGCCAACCAGCGGGTCGGGGACGTGTCGATCGACCGCCGGCTGGAGCACTTCTATCGGTCGGTGGTAGGCCCCTACTGGGCGCCCGAGCGGGCGCTGGTGGAGACCGGCTATCGGACGCTGCCGTTTCCGTTCGAGGAGCTGTCCGTGCCCGCGTTCGAGATGGCGCACGACTGGCGGCTGCCCGAGCTGCTCGCCTACATCCGGACCTGGTCCGCCACCGCGGCGTTCGTCCGGGCCAACCAAGTTGATCCCGTGACCGGGCTCGGCGCCGAGCTGGCTCCGCTCTGGGGCCCCGCGAACGCCCCGCGCCGGGTCCGCTGGCCGCTCAGTGTTCGGATAGGCAGGCCTCGCCGATCCGCGTAACTTTCGCCGTCGCTTCGTCACCCACGTCTCTGGAGGCCGTGATGCCCACGCTGATTCCCGCGCCGACCATCATCCACGCCGCCGGCAACGTGCCCAAGCGGATCGAGGAATACGCCGGACGGGTCAACACCCGGCAGGCCGACGTGAGCGTGGCGCGGATGGTGTCGCCCGAGGGCTGGGCCGAACCGGGACAGCGCCCGGAGTTCCAGGAGATTACCCTGGTGCTGCGGGGCTCGCTCAGGGTGGAGTATGAGGGGGGCTCCCTCGACGTCGCCGCCGGCCAGGCGATCGTGACCCGGCCCGGCGAATGGGTCCGCTACGCCAGCCCGGCCCCTGGCGGCGCCGAGTACGTGGCAGTCTGTCTGCCGGCCTTTTCTCCCGACAGCGTGCACCGGGATCCGGGCGAGTGAGCAGCCCCAGCCGAGCCCCCACCCGAGCCGCGGGACCGGACTCCCGCATCCTGATTCTCCTGCTCCTGCTCGCGGCGGCGCTGGTGGCGATCGTCCCGGCCCGGTACGCCCGGTCCCGCCGGGTGCAGGAGATGCGGACGGGCCTCCTGGAGGTGCTGCAGGAGTGTCGGAGCCGGTACCAGGCGGCCACCTCGGCGGCCGTATCGGCCGCCGCCGACGCCTGGCAGCCTGCGCTCCACGGCGAGCGTCGCCCGGGCGACCCTGTCTGCGGTCCCTATCGTCGCCGCAACATGCTGGCGCCCCAGGCTCCGTGACCGGGCTCGACGGCCGGCTGGAGGCCATCTGGATCAAGCGCGCGCACCGGGGCCCGATGGATCCGGTGGCGGAGGCGACCCTGGTGGCGGAACGGGGCTTGGCAGGAAACGCCGATCAGGGCCGGCGGCGGCAGGTGACACTGATCGAGCGCGAGGTCTGGCAGCGGCTGATGGCGCAGCTGGGCGCTGATGTGCCGCCCCGGGCCCGGCGCGCCAACCTGATGGTGAGCGGCGTGAGCCTGCTCGCCAGCCGCCACCGCATCCTCCGAATCGGCGAGTGCCGGCTCCGCATCGCGGGAGAGACGCGACCCTGCGAACGGATGGATGAGGCGCTGGAGGGGCTGCGGGAGGCGATGAAGTCCGAGTGGGGCGGGGGGGCCTTCGCCGAGGTGCTCGACGACGGCGTAATCCGGGTGGGCGACCCGGTGCGGTGGGACTGAACGACGAACGGCCGGCTCGAGCGAGCTCGAACCGGCCGTCTGTTCCGCGGCGTCAGCCGCGGCGCGCGGTCTTACTTCCCGAGCTTGACGACGTTCTCCGCGGCCGGACCCTTCTGGCCCTGGACGACGTCGAACTCGACCCGCTCACCCTCGACCAGGCTCTTGAACCCCTGACCCTGAATCGCCGAGTGATGGACGAAGCAGTCCTTCTGGCCGCCTTCGGGCGTGATGAAACCAAAGCCCTTGGCGTCGTTGAACCACTTGACCGTGCCGGTGGTGCGCATTGTTCCTACTCCTTGCGTGTGTTGTAATCGGAGTTCGGCCATGCCGCACCTACCGACTACGCGATGTGCGTGAAATGAGCCCTCACGCGGGGCAGCTGCCCTGGTGCATCCTGCGGGATGCGATCCCCGGGAGCAGCCACAAAAAAGGGAGCCAGCGCGAGTTTCCGCCAGCCCCCTGCTGCATCTGGACTATGGCCGCGCGATGCTTCAACGGGCCAATTCGCGAGCCAATGGTAAAACACCTGCCCGACTTCCGCAACCCCCAGCCGCTCTGACCTCTGGAGGGAAGATCCCATGACGACCGTTGCGCCCCCCGAAGCCGGCGAGTACGGCAGCGCCTATGCCGGGTATGTTGCCCAGGTGCCGGCCGGGTCGGACATCCTCGACCTGCTCGCTCGGCAACAGGTTCCACCCTCGCCCGGTTGACGGCCCTGCCGGCCGATCGTGCCGGCTACCGCTATGCGCCGGGCAAGTGGACGGTGCGCGAGCTGGTCGTCCACCTGGCGGACGTGGAGCGGATCATGGCCTATCGCGCGCTTCGGGTGGCCCGGGGCGACGCGACCCCGCTGCCAGGATTCGACGAGGGGGCCTACGCGCCCCAGTCCGGCGCCGAGGCCCACCCGATCGGCGCGCTGGCGGAAGCGCTGAGCGACGTCCGTTCGGCCACCCTGTCCCTCTTCCGCCTGCTCCCGCCTGACGCCTGGACCCGCCGTGGCACCGCCAGCAGCGCGCCGGTCAGCGTCCGAGCGCTCGCCTGGATCATCGCCGGGCACGAGCGCCACCACGTCGGGGTCCTGGCGGACCGCTACGGCGTCCGGGATCCGGGGAGCGCGGCACGGAGCGATACCCGGTAGAAGGCGGAGCTCCGCGCCGGTGGCGGGCGCGCGGCGCGCCGCTCTAGATTTGTCGCGCTCGCCCACCGCCACCCCTCTGCGCCCGGAGACCGCGATGACCGTCTGTCGGTGGCATACTGTGGATCGGCTGCGGGCGGCACCCGCCGGATGAGCGTGGCCGTCCGGCTCGCCGGGCCGGCCGACGCCGCCGGGCTCGCCTCGCTGGCGGAACGGACCTTCCGGGAGACCTACGCCGCGGAGAACACGCCTGAGAACATGGAACTCTTCGTGGCCGGGCACTTCAGGACGGCCCTGCAGGCGGCGGAGCTGCGGGACCCCTCGATGCTCACCCTGGTGTCCGACGTGGACGGGCGGCCGGCCGGCTACGCCCAGCTGGTGCGCAGCGAGGCGCCGCCGTCGGTCACCGGCACGTCGCCGATGGAGATTCACCGGTTCTACGTGGATCGGCCGTGGCACGGGCAGGGCATCGCCCGGACCCTGATGGACGCCGTGGTGGCCGCCGCCCGTCGGGCCGGCGCTCACACGCTCTGGCTCGGCGTCTGGGAGCAGAACTCGCGCGCGATCGCCTTCTACCGGAAATGCGGTTTCGCTGACGTGGGCACCCAGACCTTCGTGCTGGGCACCGATCATCAACGCGATCTCGTGCTGGCCCGCTCGCTCGACTGAGCGGCGGCAGCGACAGGAACCGATCATGACGGCTTCACCGATGGACCTGCTGCGCTGGAATCTCCAACCCGCCACCGGCCGGAAGAACTGGCACGGCGGACCGAGCCCCGTGGGCGCGCTCCGCGGCGTCGATCCCGCACAGGCGGCCTGGCGCGCGACGCCGCGGCGGAAGAGCATCTGGGAGCTGGCGCTCCACGTCGCCTACTGGAAGTACACCGTGCGCCGCCACCTCGTACCCGGCGACCACCCGCGCTTTCCCCGGAGCCCGGCCAATTTTCCGCGGCTGCCCGATCCGGCGAACGAGGCGGCCTGGGGCGCCGACGTGGCGCTGCTGCGGAGCGAACACGACCGGCTGGTCGAGGCGGTGCGGGCATTCGATGGCCGGCTGGACGCGGTCCCCGCCGGCGGCAAGCGCTGGACCCATGGCGAGCTGATCCTGGGGATCGCCGCCCACGACGCCTACCACACGGGCCAGATTCAGCTGCTCAAGCGCCTCTGGCAGGAGCGAGCCCGGCCGGCCCGGGAGCGCGCCCGTGGCTGAGCTGATCCGCCAGGCCGGCCCGGCCGACGTGGCTCGGGTGGCCCCGCTGTTCGATGCCTACCGCCAGTTCTACCGGCAGGCGGCCGACCTCGCGCTGGCCGAGGCGTTCGTGGCCGAGCGGCTGGCGCGCGAGGAGTCGGTGATCTTCCTGGCGGAGCGAGACGGCGTGCCGGTGGGCTTCGTCCAGCTCTATCCGCTCTTCTCCTCCACTGCGGTGCGGCCCCGGCGGCTCTGGCTGCTGAACGATCTCTTCGTGTCGCCGGCGGCGCGCGGGGCCGGGACAGGACGTGCGTTGCTGGACCGGGCGCGACAGCTGGCGGAGGACACCGGCGCTGTCGGACTCGAGCTGGCCACCGCTCGGACCAACACCGGCGCGCAGCGCCTGTACCAGTCGCTCGGCTACCGCGTGGACGAGCAGTTCCTCCGCTACGAGCTGGAGCTCTGACCACGAGCTGGGTGGCCGAGTGGCTGCCCGACGGGGAACTGCCGCTGCTGGCGCGGCTGGGATCGCCCGGGCGGGGAACGAGTAGGCTCCGCGCCATCGGCGCGGGCCCTCGCACCGGTCTTTCCCGGCAGGCAGCGCGGCTGTACTCTGAGGCATGACTCCATCGTCGCTGCCGCCGTCCGACCGCGAGCTGCCCGACCTCCTCGACCGGAACCGCGCCTGGGCCGCGGCGATGGTGCAGAAGGAGTCGGACTTCTTCCAGAAGCTCACCCACCTGCACGCGCCGAAGTATCACTGGATCGGCTGCTCCGACAGCCGGGTTCCGGCCAACGAGATCGTCGGGCTGGCCCCGGGCGAAATGTTCGTCCACCGGAACGTGGCCAACGTCGTGGTGCACACCGACCTCAATTGTCTGTCAGCGCTGCAGTACGCGGTGGACGTGCTGGAAGTGGAGCACGTCATCGTGTGCGGGCACTACGGCTGCGGCGGCGTCCGCGCCGCCTGGGACGCCCGGCCGCTGGGTCTGATCGACAACTGGCTCCGGCACGTGCAGGACGTGGCGGCCCGGCACACGCGCGAGTTGGAGGCGCTGGGTGGGGGGACGCCGCTGTATGACCGGCTCTGCGAACTGAACGTGGTCGAGCAGGGGGTGCACGTCTGCCGGACGACCATCCTGCAGGATGCCTGGCGCCGGGGCCGCGTCGTCACCGTGCACGCCTGGGTGTACAGCCTCGAGGACGGCCTGCTCCGCGACCTGGCGTTCACCGCCTCGAGTGCGGCCGACGTGGCCGGCAGCTACGAGCGGGCGGTCACCCGCCGGCCGACCCTGGCGGCCAGCTGATGGCCGACCCGGTGGCGCTGGCCGGGGCGCTCGACCCCGAGGGCCAGCTGTTCTGGCAGCACGTGGGGACAGCAGTGCTCTGTGGCGGGGTGATCGGCATCGAGCGCCAGCTCCGCGGCAAGGCCGCCGGCATCCGGACCAGCATTCTGATCTGCCTCGGCACCGCGATCTTCGTCGCCCTGGGCGCCTCGTTCGGGGCGGACAAGGCCGATCCCACGCGGGTCCTGGCGCAGGTGGTGAGCGGGATCGGCTTTCTGGGCGGGGGGGTGATTCTGGCGCGCGAGGGGCTGATCACCGGTGTCACCTCGGCTGCCGTCATCTGGATCCTCGCCGCCCTGGGCGCGATGATCGGCCTGGGGCACCTCCGCGCCACGCTGGTGCTCACGCTGGTGACGCTCGGCATCCTGCTGGGGGTCGAGCTGCTGGAGGGCGCGTTTCGCCGGCTTCGCCAGGGCGCCACCGACCGCGAGCTCGCGAACATCGAGATCGAACAGGGCTGAGCGCGATGGATCTGGCGGGGGTCGCCACCGAGCGTACCACCGCCGCCACCGACGCCATCCTGGCCGTCGCGGCCCTGGCCGGGATCCTGTCGCTGCGGCGCCGTACCCCGCGCTCGTTCGGGCGGACGGTCTGGCTGGCGGCGCTCGGGTCGATCGTCCTGGCCTCGATGCTGGGCGCGGTGGCCCACGGGCTCGAACTGCGGCCGGCCATGCGTGAACTGCTCTGGCAGCCGCTCTACCTCGCCCTCGGCGTCACCATGGCGCTGTTCGTCGTCGGTGCGGTGGCCGACTGGCGCGGCGCCCCGACCGGCCGCCGCGTCCTCGCCCCGATGCTCGCTCTGGCACTGGTCTTCTACGGCATCACCCGGCTCACCGGCGGCAGCTTCCTCGCCTTCGTGGTCTACGAGGCGGCGGCGCTCCTCTTTGCGCTCGGGGTCTATCTCCGCCTGGCCGGTGGGGCGGCGCGGGCCGGCGCCGCCTCGATGGCCGCGGCGATGGCGGTGAGTCTGGCGGCCGGGGCGGTGCAGGCGTCCGGGCTCGGCCCGGTCCGCATCGTCTGGGCGTTCGATCACAACGGCCTCTTCCACCTGGTGCAGCTGGCGGGCCTGGTGCTGCTTGTCGGCGGTCTGCGTCACCGCCTCGCCCCCACGTCCTGAGGTCTCATGCCCCGCGCCTTTGCCGCCGACCTGGCGGCCATGCTCGATCGCGACCTGCGCGGCCTCCGCCGCGAGCTGGAGGCCTATCCCGACGAACGGCAGATCTGGCAGCCGGTGCCCGGACTGCCGAATACCGCGGGCACGCTGGCGCTCCACCTCGCGGGGAATCTGCAGCACTACATCGGGGCGGTCTGGGGGGGCACCGGGTACGTGCGGGATCGCCCGGCGGAGTTCGCCCGGCGGGACGTCTCCCGCGCGGAGCTGATCGGGGAGATCGAGCGGGCCCGGGCGGCCGTGGCGGCGGGACTCGCGGCCCTGCGGCCGGAGGATCTCGACGCCGACTTTCCGGAGCCGATCGCGGGTGTCCGGGTGCGGTCCGGTGACATGCTGGTGCACGCGGCAGCGCACCTGGGCTACCATCTCGGGCAGCTGGACACCCATCGACGGCTGGTCACGGGAAACCAGGCGGGCGTGGGAATGCTGAAGCCGGACGAGCTGGCGAGTGCCCGCCCGGCGTAGCGCGAATCAGCAGGTGGTCATCGGTCCGCCGGCGAGGATCTCGAAATCGCTGCCACGCACCGGATACGCCCGGAGCTGGTCCAGCGCACTCTCCCAGCGGGGATCGGAAGTCCCGGTCACGTACCAAGCGCTGCCTTGGTCGGCCAGCATGAGGCCGTAGGTCTTGAGGGCGGTCAGCAGCACCAGCGCGTCGCCGCTGTAGGGGGCGAGCGGGAAATCAGCCTTGAGCCGGGCTCGGGTCCCGTACGGCGGCAGCGACGCGTCGGGGTACTGGCCGCAATGATTCGCCGGCGCGAGGTAGGCCCGCCGGGCGTGCGGCACGGTGAACCTGAGTGCGTGCCGGATGGCGCCTGCGGCGACTTCGTCGTACCGCAGCAGTCCGGGCAGAATGGGCAGTCCGGCCGCGTCGGCCGAGGTCCAGCCGGCCGGCCGGGTGGCGTTCACCGTGAGATCCCACCGGGCCGACGAGCTCACCCGGAAGCCGCCGGGGGTGCGCACCGTGTTGTACAGCTCATACAGCACGCACTCCCCCTGGCGCACGACCAGCACGTGACGATCCCCCGACGACGGATTGGGGTCGGCCGAGCTGCCGCCCTCGATCGGGGCGTCGAGCGGAATCGGCATCGGCCCGGGGTCGCTCTCGTCGCCGTAGTTCGCGCCGTCGGTGCCGAACTCGATCGGCACCAGCGGCTGGTTGGCTGGAACGACGGTGTAGGGAATCCCGTAATACTCCTCGTTGGTGCCGAGGTCGAGGTGGAGGGCATTCCCGGACGACATGACGCCGAGGAGGGCGGCCGAATTGCCCGCCACGGGATCGGCGCTGACGTCGCGGTTCCACGGATTGTCGTCGGGAAAGATCTGGCAGCCGCCCAGGCTGGCCGACGCGCCCGTCCCCGGGGGAGGGGTCGGATCGGCCGGGTCGCCGGGGCCGGCCGGACCACCGCCGGTGCCGGAGGGACTGCAGCCTGCAAGAAGGACCGCCAGGAGCGTCCGCCGGTAGTTCATGGAAGTCTCCGTGCCCGTGGAGGCTAGCTGGAGGCTGCAAGGGATGTCGTGGGGGCCCCGGACCCGAGGGGCAAGATCCATGCTTCCCCGGCCGCTCGGCTGGCGCCCCGGCCGGCACCCGGTAAGTTCCGTGGCCGGTTCCCATTCCGCCTGCTGGAGGGTCGCATGGACGAGCACGTCGGCCACCCGTCGGACACCCGTGAGTTCATGGCGATGTGGAACAGCGTCACCGCCGATCATCTCACCCACAAGCTCGCCGGCGTGGTGCAGCAACTGCCGCAGCGGCTGCCGGGCACGCCGCCGTTCGACGAGGCGCAGGCCGCAGCGCTCGCCGCGCTCCTGATCCGCAGCTTTCAGGTGGCCGCGTCGCCCGACGGCGGGGTCCATGCCGCGGTCCGGTTTCTCGCCGAGTACGGCCCCGATTCGTCGGTGTGATCCCCGGCTGGGGGTCCCTGGACGTCACCGTCTCGCTTCCCCCGTGGGTGGACGAGGTCATCGCATGGGATCGGTGCTACGCGGGTGATGCCGAGCGGGGGGGCTGGCGATCGCGCTCTCCCGCGATCTACCACCGCTGATGGCCGCCCCGTGACCGGCTGATGCCGATCGATCGCCCCCGGCCGCCGGGCAGCTTCGCGGCCGCCGTCAACTGGATGGGCGGCCTCACGCTGCTCCTCTGCTGGCTGCCGGTGGCGGGGCCGCTGATCGCCGGGCTGGTGGGTGGGGTCAAGGCCGGCACCGTGCGCCGCGCGGTGGCCGCGGTGTTCGTCCCGGCCCTCCTGACCGGCGTACTTGCCGCGGCCGGCGTGACCTACTTGGCGGACTGGTTCCCCTGGGGACTTCTGGCCGGCCTCGGCGCCGTGGTCATCGGGCTGCTCAACGTGGTCCCGCTCCTGGTCGGTGCCGTGGCGGGGGCGGTGCTGGCGCCGCTGTTCCAGCGGCGCCGGCCGGCCGCCGGCCCTACCGATCCGGCGTAGGTGCGCGATTGCCGGTGCCGGTCGTCCCCCTGACCATGCGTCCCATGGCCTCGCTTCGTCTGGTGCTGCTCGCGCTCGCCGGCGTTGCGGCCGGCAGCTGCGGCTCGACCGCCGCGGAGCCGGGGCCCGATCCGACCCTCCGCATTCTCTTCATCGGCAACAGCCTCACCTACGCCAACGACCTGCCGGGCCTGGTGGTGACGCTGGCCCGAAGCGACCCCAGCCGGGACGTGGTGATCTCGTCGGTCGCGTACGGCGACTACAGCCTGGAGGATCACTGGAACCGGGGCGACGCCCAGCGCGCCATCGCCGGCGCCCGCTGGGACTTCGTGGTGCTGCACCAGGGCCCTTCCGCGCTGCCCGAGAGCCGCGCGCTCCTGGTGGACTATGTGACCCGGTTCGCGGGCGAGATCCGCAAGATCGGCGGCCGCCCCGCCATCTACATGGTCTGGCCGCCGATGGGCCGCGAGCCGGAGTGGGACGCCGTCAGCGAGTCGTACGCGGCGGCGGCCCAGGCGGTCCACGGGTTGCTGCTCCCCGCCGGCGAGGCGCTGCGCACCGTCCGCGCCCACGCGCCCGCGCTCGCCCTCTTCGAGAGTGATCAGTTCCATCCCTCGCCCGCGGGCTCGTACGGCGTGGCCTTGCTGATCTATGCCCGGGCCGCCGGCGTCTCGCCGGTGGGCCTTACTCAGCGGGCGGGCGGATCCAGCCTTCCGCCCGCGACGGTGGCGGCGCTGGAGGCGGGCGCCGCCCAGGCCATCGACGCGCTGGGGGAGTGACCGCGGAGCCCGGGGACTTGCCGACCGGACTCGACCGCGATTTCATCCAGCGGTGGCCGCGGCACTCTCACCCGACGCTGATGAGGCTCCGATGCGGAATCTGTTCGCCCTCCTGGCCCTGGTCGGTCTCGCCGGGATCGTGTTCAGCGTGCTCACGATGCTGCACGGAGCGCACGGCCAGGCTGGCCCGCTGGGCTTCGACTACGAGAACTACGGCGGGCCAGGCTCGCTCCTGGCGGGGCTGATGCTCCTGGCCACCAGCCTGTATCTCCGATCGGCGTGGCAGGGCAGGGACTGAGCCCGGCCCCGCCCGTGGTCTTCTTCGAGCACCTCGTCCGCAGCCTGCGCCAGTTCCGCTCCCACCACCGCCGGCGGCTGCCGTTCCTGGCCCCGGCGGTCGAGCGCCGGCGCCCCCGCCTCGCGGCGGAGGACTACGCCGCCCGTCATTCCATCGAGCACACCCTCGATCGCAAGGCCGACCTCCGGCGGCTCGCGCCGGGGCGGGCCGACGCGGCCCACCGCTACGAACAGCTGCTCAGCTACGAGCTCACCGGGCTCCGCGAGGTGGTCGCGGCGCTCGAGGGCACCGTGGGCGGGCGCGAACTGCAGGAGTGCCTGGCCGAGGCGCGGGCCGAGATCCAGCGGCTCGAGATCGAGGTGGCCTGGTGCGCCGCGCTGGCCCCCCGATGGCCGACGACCGCGGAGCGCTGAGGCGCGAGGTCGGGCAGCTGATCGGGCTGGTGCTGCTGGTCCACGCGGTCTGCATCGTGCTCTACCTTGTCTTCGGCCTGGCGGGGGCGGGGGAGCGCACGAGGTTCGGCTACCTGATCGGCTGGACGGTCGCGACGCTCGCCGTCGTGCTGCGGGGCCTGGGGCGAGTGCGCGCCGCGCGACTCCGGCTGCTGCGGGGACGCTGAGCCGCAGCGACCTGCCGCACCGCGGTCCGGAGCCGCTGCCGCCCGCCGCTATACTTCGCCCATGCCTCGCCCTGTTTCCGGCGCACCGGTCTCCCTCGGCGCCACCTGGACCGGTTCCGAGACGACCTTCGCGCTCTACTCCGCGCACGCCACCGCGGTCGATCTCTGCCTCTTTCGCGACGCCGCCGATGCGGTGGATGCGGCGCGCGTCCCGCTGCGCCCGGGGCCGGACTCGGTCTGGCAGGTGACGGTGGATGGCGTGGGGCCGGGCCAGCTCTACGGGTATCGCGTCCGCGGGCCGTACGCGCCGAACCAGGGGCACCGCTACAACCCGGCCAAGCTGGTGCTCGACCCGTACGCCCGCGCGCTCAGCGGATCAGTCCACTGGCACTCGGCCCTCTCGAGCCATCCCGACGGACCGCCCGGCCCGCCGCCGGATCCCTCGGTCGATCCGCGGGACAGCGCCGGCGCGATGCCCAAGTGCGTGGTGATCGACCCGGCCTTCGACTGGGGCGGCGACACCCCCCCGCGGACGCCGTGGGATCGGACCGTGATCTACGAATGCCATGTAAAGGGCATGACCATGCTCCACCCGGGCGTTCCCAAGGCCCTCCGGGGCACCTACCTCGGGCTCTGCAGCGACCCGATCCTGGAGCACCTCCGGTCGCTCGGCGTCACCGCGGTCGAGCTGCTGCCGGTCCACCAGGAGGCGAGTGAGCCCCGGCTGGCCGGTCTGGGCCTGGTGAATTACTGGGGCTACAGCTCGATTGGCTACTTCGCCCCCGACGTCCGCTACGCCACTGCGGGTCACGGTCGGCAGGTCGAGGAGTTCAAGGCGATGGTCCGCCGGTTCCACGCCGCCGGCCTCGAAGTGGTGCTCGACGTGGTCTACAACCACACGGCGGAGGGTGGCCACCGGGGACCCACCCTCTGTTTCCGGGGCATCGACAACACCGCCTACTACCGGCTCGACCCGGTTCATCCCGATCGCTACCTCGACTTCACCGGCTGCGGCAACACGCTCGACCTCCGGCGGGCGCCCGGACTCGACCTGGCGCTCGACAGCCTGCGCTACTGGGTCGAGGAGATGCACGTGGACGGATTCCGGTTCGACCTCGCGCCGGTGCTGGGCCGGCGGGACCCTGGCTTCGATCCGGCCGCGCCCTTCTTCGAGCGGGTGGCCGCCGACCCGGTGCTGGCGGGCGTGAAGTTGATCGCCGAGCCGTGGGATCTCGGTCCCGATGGCTACCAGGCGGCCGCGTTTCCCCGGGGCTGGGCCGAGTGGAACGGCAGGTTCCGGGACGGCCTGCGCCGATTCTGGCGGGGTGATACCGGCGCCGTGGGCGAGCTGGCTTCGCGCCTGACCGGAAGCAGCGACCTCTACGCCGCCGGCGACCGTGGGCCGCTCGCCAGCGTCAACTTCGTGACCTGCCACGACGGGTTCACCCTGCACGATCTGGTGAGCTACGAGCACAAGCACAACGAGGCCAACGGCGAGGCCAACCGGGATGGGAACGACCACAACCTGAGCCGGAACTGGGGCGTCGAGGGCCCCGCCACCACGACCCAGGTGGCGCGGGTCCGCGAGCGGGTCAAGCGAAGCCTGCTGGCGACGCTGGCCTTCGCCCAGGGGGTGCCGATGCTGTCCCACGGCGACGAGCTGGGCCGAACCCAGCACGGCAACAACAACGCCTACTGCCACGACAGCCCGCTCGCCTGGATGCACTGGGATCTCGACCCGGCCCAGGAGGCGATGCTCCAGTTCACCCGCCTGGTGTTCGCCCTCCGGGCGGCCACCCCGTTGCTCCGCCGAACCGGCTGGTTCCCGCCCGAGCCGGCCCCGGGTGAGGGCCTCACCTGGCTCGCCCCCGACGGGACGCCGATGACGCCCCCCGTCTGGCGCCAGGACGCCAACCACTGCCTCGGCCTCAGATTCAACGGGGATGGTCCGCCACTGCTTCTGCTCCTCAACGGCGGCGGGCGTTCGCGCGCGTTCACCCTGCCGGCCCAGCCGGCGGGCGCCTGGACCGCGCTGGTGGATTCCGCTCACGAGGGCCCGCGTCCCGTCTCGGACGGGCTGACCCTGGCGCCGCACTCACTCGTCCTCCTCCGCCCCGTCTAGGAGCCGCCCATGCTGCTCGTCCCCGTCCCCCACGGCGTTACCCTCGACCTCGGCGACCTCGCGGCGCAGCCTGCCGAGGGATCGCCCAGGAAGCGCGAGGCGGAGGCCGAGACCGCGGGGTTGGTGGAGCGGATCGACGCGCTGCAGGAGGCACTCTACGCCGAAGGGCGGCGGGCGCTGCTGGTGGTGTTGCAGGGCCGCGACTCGGCTGGGAAGGACGGGGTGCTCCGGAAGGTGTTCGGCCCGCTCAACCCGCAGGGGGTGACCGTGACCGGCTTCAAGGCGCCGACCCCGCTCGAGCTGGCGCACGACTACCTCTGGCGGGTCCACCAGGCCGTGCCGGCCCGGGGCACGGTCGGCATCTTCAACCGGTCGCACTACGAGGACGTACTGGTGGTGCGGGTCCACGCGCTGGTGCCCGAGGACGTCTGGCGTCCGCGCTACGATCAGATCGTACAGTTCGAACGGATGCTGACCGAGAACGGCGTCACCGTCCTCAAGTTCTTCCTCCACATTTCGCGGGAGGAGCAGCGGGAACGGCTGCTGGCGCGGCTGGCGGATCCGACCAAGTACTGGAAGTTCGCGGCGGGGGATCTGGGCGAGCGGGAGCGGTGGGACCAGTACACCGAGGCCTACCAGGAGCTGCTGGCCCGAACCAGTGTTCCCGGCGCCCCCTGGTATCTGGTGCCGGCGGACAAGAAGTACCTCCGCGACCTGCTGGTGGCGCAGGTCGTGGTGGAGGCGCTGGAGCGGATGCGGCCCGCCTTCCCCGGGGTGCCCGAGCGGCTGGAGGAGTTCCAGCGGGCCCTGGCCTGAAGTCAGCTCTTGCCGTCGGGCCCGATGATGATGAAGGTGAGCGTCCCGCCCATGGCCACGAAGGGTAGCTTGTTGCCCAGCATCTGCTCCAGGGTCTGCTGCAGCCGGGGGTCGGAGGCCGTCACCACCACGCCGAGCTGCATGCCGCCGCTGGGGCCGCCGCCGGGAGGCACGAAGTTCTCCCAGTCGAGCTGGTATTCCGGCTTGTCGAAGCTGAAGTTCGTCGGCAGATAGTTCACCAGCTCCGGCGGCACCTGCCCCGCGATCGCGTCGCTCGGCCAGACGTTGTGCTCGTACCAGGAGCCGTAGGCCGCCAGCCGCACCGACTCCAGGTCCGCCGTCACCTGGGCCGCCCGGGCCCGATGTCGCAGGTCCACGTACTTGAGCAGGGCGATACCCGCCAGCACCCCGATCACGATCATCACCATCAGCAGTTCGAGGATGGTGAATCCGGTGCGGCGGCGGATCATCGGCTTCTCCTGGCGATCACTTCGAAGCTGTTCCCCACGAACTTCATCAGCGAATCCCCCGAGCGGAACGTCACCCGCACGCCGTCGCCGTCGCCCAGCATCAGGTAGCCGGCCTCGGTCCGCTGGTAGCTCACGCCGGTGCCGTTGGCGCCGGCCTGCTCCAGCGTGACGGGCAGCCTCCGATGCTGCACGCGGTAGTGCTCGACGTGCTGGACCGCGTTCGCGACGCTGATCCGGAGGCTCGCCTGGCGGACCTCGGCCGACTCGGGCTGCGCTGGGGGTGGGAAGGCCCACTCGGGGCGCTCGACGTACAGGTAGACCGAGACGAAGACCAGGATGGTGGTCGAGATCACGAGCAGCAGCCGGGAGGCACCGCGGCGCCGCCGCCCGGCCTCGGCCGCGAGCCGCTCGAACTCCCGCTCCTCGGCCGCCGACCGGATGACGGTATCGAAGGCCGCGAGCAATGCCCGTTTCTGGGACGGAACGGCGGCGCCCGGCGCGGAAGTGGTGTCCTGGCTCATGTCGGCACTCCGGTTGTGGGGCCGGCCTCGCGCGCCGGGCCTGCTCCGAACAGTCGCATGTTGTCGGGGCTGTCGTCGACGATCAGAATCTTGGGCACGGGATCCACCCTCCCGCGGGCAAGAACTACGCCAGTGAGCCTCTCCACCCTGCCGCCAGCGGCCCCGCCGTCGGCCACCCATCATTTCAGAAGTGTTTGTCGGCTCAGCCGCTTACCCGCTTGAGCACCGCCCGCACCCGGGCCACCAGCGACCGGGGCTGCACCGGCTTGGTGAGGTAGTCCTGGGCCCCCAGGTCCAGGGCTTTTTCCTCGCTCTCGCGGTGCTGTGCGGTGAGCAGGATGACCGGCAGCGAGGCGGTAAGCATCTGGGCGCGAAGCTCCTCCAGCACGCCCAGCCCGTCGAGCCGTGGCAGTCGTCCGCCACTTGGGCGTCGGTCGCGAGGCCCTCGCCCATCGGTTGCCCGGCGCCCTCCGCCGTCCGCCCGGACCGTGCTCGCACTCCGTTGAGAATCAACCGTCATGTCGATACAATGCGGGCCGACCTCTGGTACCTCACGGCGGCTGGTGCCGCCTCATTCGGGCGGCCGCGCACATTCCGTGATCATCTCGAACGGCACCTGAACGTGCGTCCCACGTCGCTCTCCGTGATCGGCTTGGGCGCCATCGGGGGCTCACTGGCCTGGCAGGCGCGCCGGGCCGGCGTGCCCCGCGTCGTCGGGTACTCCGCCGCGCTGGCCGAAGGCGTGGCGGCCCTGCGCGCCGAGGCCATCACGGAGCTCGCCGACAGCGCCGCCAAGGCCGTGCGCGGCGCCGATCTGGTAGTCCTGGCCGTCCCGGCGAGGGTGACGCTTGACCTTATCGGCCGATTGCACCCCTCGCTTGAGCCCGGCGCCCTCCTGACCGACGTCTGCAGCGTGAAGGCGCCCGTCCTGGCCCGGGCCACCAGCGAAGGGCTGGGCGGCTGCTTCGCGGGGGGCCACCCCCTGGCGGGGACCCACGCCTCGGGGTTCGCCGCCGCCCGGCCCGACCGGCTCCTCGGCTGCGTGGTCTACGTCTGCGAGACCG
>JBBRGH010000025.1:0-16338 GCA_038240915.1 Gemmatimonadales bacterium
GGAAGAACTGGCGAATCCGCCCGATCCCGTGGGTGCGGGGGCCGTTGCCGCCGAGGAGTGGATCCACCACCGCCATTTCCACCGGCCGGGCGCGAATGGCTTCGACCGCCTCCGGCCATGTGCTGGCAGCCTCCCAGACAAACCGATCGGGATCGAGCGATCGCAGCCGGAAGAGGCGCTCAGTGGGTACGGCGGCGAGGACGAGATGTCGCAAAACGGCCCCCTTCTGTCGCAAAAAAGGCCTAAAACAGGCCTGAAGGGGCACCCAGATTGGCGTACACCCTCACCCCAGACGCCAACTGAAAGGGATCTCCCATGTCCCGTACCACCACGCACTGGATCGCCATCGCTACCCTGGCCCTGGCCACGCTGACCTCCGCTGCCTGCACCCGCAGTGATACCACCGGGCCGTCTGATCCGACGCCGCCGGCGTTCGAGAACCAGGGCGGCAACAACTAGGTCGCTGTCGCGGCGTACTTGCGAAGCCCGACCGCCACCGCCCGGACCGCCGGCAGTTCACCGAGCCCCGGGACGGGGGCGGCCTCGGGAATGACCCGTTCACACTCGGTCAGGTTGGCCAGCACGTGCTCGAACCGGAAGTACCACGCATTCAGCCGATGGGTCTCGGCGACGGCCATGCCCTCGGTGAGGACCTGGCCGCCGCGGCTCGTCTGGCCGAATCGCGCCAGTCCGATCCCGGCCTTGTAGTGGAAGTCCGCCAGCATGCTGGGCGGCATCCGCCCCTGCAGCCTCTCGGCCTCCGCCCGGCGGCGCTCGAACGCCATCCGGTCGCCTGAGCTCGACTCCAGCTCCATCAACTCGAGGATCGCGTTGGTCCGGACCAGGAAACTGGTGCGGGAGGCGACCACCAACTCGAACGCCACCCGGGCCCCGTCGCTTGCGCCGATCTCCCGGAGACCGATGCCCAGATCGCCGAGTACCCGCATCCGCTGGAGCACGTCTTCGGTGAGCTGGAAGGCTTCGTAGTTGGCCTGGACCGCCTCCACCCGGCGGCCCTCGAGCGCGTAGACGGCGCCCAGATCGGTCAGCGCGATCGCCTGGACGTCCCGCAGGTTGGCCGCCCGGGCCGCCTCGATGACGACCTCGACGGTGCGCTGCGCCAGCGGGAGGTTGCCCTGCCCGCGGAGCACCGCCGCCCGGCCCAGCCGCCCCCGCAGCGCCAGCACCCGATCGCCGGCCCGCTCGGCCGCGGATTCGGCCGACAGGTAGCAGTTGGTGGCCTCGGTCCAGCGGGCGAGCAGCCGGTTGAGCCGGCCGGCGAACAGCGCCGACGCGGCGAAGTCGGCGACCGGCACCTCCGACCCGTGGGTCCGGACCGCCAGCGCCAGCACTTCCAGCGCTTCTTCCAGCCGGCCCTCGTGCTCCAGGAAATAGGCGTACGCCATGAGGGTGAGACGGAGGCTGGCGAACGACTGGGGCCCGATCGGCACCGCGTCGGCGATGCCATGCAGGTGGGCGCTTTCGGGGACATCGCCCGGCAGCTCCCGGAGATGGCGGCGGACCGCATCGAGCTGCCAGAGCAGGCCGTCTCGGGTCCCATCATCCCTGTCGCGTTCGAGCAATCGATCGATCAAACGCGACACCAGATAGGCCCCCGACGCCAGCCGCGCTGAGACCTCGTTCTCGCGCTCGTGCTCGACTCGGGCGCGCTCCAGGAAAGGAGCGTGGCTCAGGACGTCCGCGGACGGCTCGGCCTCACCGAAGAGTTGCTGCGGCGTGAACAGGGCGCGTCCTTCCGTAAAGGTGGCGGGGGGGTAGGAGCAGTATCGCTCGCCCGAAGCCGGCAGGCAAGTGCGCGCAACTTCCGGCAGCGGGCCGCCGGAAATGGGTGCGGGTGACCAGGCCAGGGCGGCCTATCCTGGCCCCATGCGACGCGGCGCGACCCTCATCGAGCTGGCCCTCACGCTGGTCATCGTCGGTACCCTGATGGCCATCGCCGTTCCCGGCCTCCGGGCCGCCACCGACCGGCTGGCGGTCGACCGGGCGGCCCGTGACATCGCCACAGCCCATCAGCGCGCCCGGATCACCGCCGTGCTCCAGAGCCGCGTGGTCGAGCTCACCGTGGATGGCGGCGGACTGTCCATCCGGGCGCGCGGCGCCACCACCGACAGCTGGCGCGGCTCCGGTCCCACTGACGCAGGGGTCGTCCTCGCGGGGCCCAGCCGGGTGATGACCTTCTCGCCGGTCGGCCTGACCATGGGACTGTCCAATGCCACGTTTCGGCTCACTCGCGGCGCGGCCACGCGCGCGGTGATCGTCTCACGTCTCGGGCGAGTCCGGATCACGCCGTGAGCGCGGCCCCTCGGCAGGCTCGGAGGATGACGGCACCTTCGAGGAGGGGTCGCGCGCCTATGGCGCCGGTGCGAACGTCAGGTCGACGTGCACCTCGATGTGCTCGTCCATCTTCAGCATGCCCAGCATCTTCGACAGCCCGCCGATGTGGTAGGTGGTCAGGTCGAGCGGGAAGTCGGTGCGCACCCGGACGGCGGTCCCGTCGCGCCGCACGAAACCGGGGAGCGCCACGTCCTGAGTCACGCCGTGAATCGCGAGCGTTCCCCGGAGCGTCACCGGGAGGCTGTCCGCCGCTCCGGGGGCGGCCTCGACGCCGCTCAGGTCGAAGCGGATGGTCGGGTAGGTACCCGACTCCATCGACTTGTTGAGGTCCTTGTCGCGGTGGCCGTTCCCGGTCACCAGCGATTTGACCGGCGCCTCGACCCAGCCCCGAACGGCGCCGAGGCTGTCGCCCCCGGTCATCTCCCCGGCCACCGTTTCGGTGCTGCCGATGAAATTGCCGGCGGTGGCGTGCCCGTCGAAGGACAGGGTGCCGGTCTTCACAGCCCCGCGGAGCACCGCCGCCGGGGCGGGGGCTGTCTGGGCCCGAACCGACCCCGGCGCGGCCAGCGACATCGCCCCGAACTTGAGCAGCATCGCGGTCACCAGCCCGTACTTGCGCACCTTGTGAAGGAGGGTCGAGCGGGAGATGCCGAGCAGGTGCGCGGCCTGTCGCTTGTTGCCACCGGTATGCCGGAGGGCCAGCGCGATGTGCCGCCGTTCGGCGGCCTCGAGCGAGTCGGGCGGAGCGAGCGCGGCCGGGGCCAGCGCCTCGCGCAGGCGGGCCAGGTCGAGGTCGGGCAGGCCCAGGTCCAGCAGCAGCGCGTCGAATCCCGGCAGGCCGATCGCCGCCGCCGCCGCGGCCCCGTCGGGCGCGGCCACCGCCTGGTGCCCACCCGACCGCAGCATGCCCAGCCATGCGTCCCGGCGGGACGGATCCGCCTCGAGCACCAGCAGATGCAACGGAGTCATCCGTGAAAGCTACAGCCGATCCCCGACCCGAAACAGCCGCCGCGCCCGTGAGCACTGGCGCCGTCCACCACCGCCCGGCCGATCTCGCCCGACTGGCGGTGGGTGACCGTCTGGAGGAGGCGCTCCTGGTCGTGGACATCGAGCACCGCGAGTCCGCTCGCGGTGGCTTCACCACGCTCACGCTCGGCAACTGCCACGGCCGGCTGCCCACGGCCCCATTCTGGCCCGAGGACCAGTCGCGCCTCGCCGGGCTCGCGCGTGGGGCGGTGGCACACGTGGCGGCCGAGGTCGGCTGCTACCAGGGGCGCCGCCAGCTCAAGGTGGCCACCATTCGCGAGCTGCCGTCCGGCACGGTCGACTGGTGTCGGCTGCTCCCCTCGGTCGCCGACGTCGGGCCCTACTGGGAGAGACTAGATCGCTGGCGCGCGGACATCCGCGGCCCCCGGCTGCGTCGCACGCTCGACCTGTGCTTCACCGACCAGGCGTTCCGCGGCCGATTCGAACAGTGCCCCGCCAGTACCGCCGGCCACCACGCCGAGCTGGGCGGCCTGCTCCGGCACACCTGCGAAGTGGCGACCATCGGTCGCGCCATGGCACGGGTCTGCCGGGCGGATGCCGACCTCGTGGTGGCGGGGGCGCTGCTCCACGACGTCGGCAAGCTCGACGCCTATCGGTGGGACGGCGTCTTCACGACCACCGATGCCGGCGCGCTGCTGGGCCACGTCACCCTGGGCCTGCTGCTGCTCGACCGTCGGGTGGCCGCGGCCCAGCCGCCGCCATGTACCGAGGCCGAGCGTGTGCTGCTGCACCATCTCATCGCCTCGCACCACGGCCGGCTGGAGTTCGGCGCGCCAGTGCCACCCATGACGCTCGAGGCCGAGGTGCTGCACTTCGCCGACAACGCCAGCGCCAAGACCGCCAGCATGGCCGAGGCCCTCGCCCAGACCGATCATTTTCCGGCCGATGCGCTGGTCAGCACGCACGCGCTATGGCAGCTCGATCGGCGGCGCGCCTATCGCGGAGGGAGCGACTGGGGCGAAGTCGGGGCGCAAGTCAACGACCCGCATGGTGATATGGCAGCGCGTGACTGAGCGGCGGGCGATCGAGCGGCGAATGCAGCAGCGGCAGGTACAAAAACGGAACGGCCGCCTAGTCGTGGCTAGACGGCCGTCCCACGCATGGACTACCCGAGGTCGGGGCATTGCTGCCGCCGTTCTTCTCCCACCTGCCACCGGTTGGCTGATACGCCGCTCGGGAGGGCGCGGTGAGGCCTTGGCTTCGATCCCCAGGCCGGATGGCCGTCCCACCTGGTTCGTCCATTCGAGCGCTGCGAGTCAGATCGGGTCGCGGACCGACCGTTCGAACTGCACCCCGAGGCGCAAGATCGGAGTGGATGAAGCACCCGACTTGCTTCACCTGTTCGAGCCGGGGTGATCACCAGGATCAACGAAAGCCTGAGCCCTTGGTTGCGTCGGCCCTCTCCCCTGATATCCCGCTCCAACCCGCTTAGCCGGCCGCCGCTGTGACTCGGGGTCCCAGCACGTATCCCACCAAGCGCGTGGAACTAAAATAGGCACTCGCGATAAACTCGCAAGTGCCTAATTCTATTCGGGTTACAGCATTCTCACTGGCTGGGAATGTGGATTGCTAACCCTCACCGGCCCTGCGTTCTACCGCCTCCGTCCACACAATGTGGAGATGTGAATCCACACCCGCACCCCAAAGTCGCCCTTCCCCGCACCGCCCGCTGGCCCGGCTCAGGACTCCATCCCGACTTCCACGTACCGGTAGGTGGGCTCCGGGTCCGACTGGGTGGAGCCGAAGAGGCAGCCGGCCGAGCCGGCCGCGAACCATCCGGCCACCAGCGGCCGGGGTAGGTCGAGCTCCTGCATGATCGGCCCCAGCCACCGTCGGAGATGCCGCAACTCCGGCGCCCGGCGTCCCAGCAGGGCGAGCAGGGCCCCCGCTCCGGCCGTGGCCCGGAGGAAGTGCGCCAGCCCGTGCGCCCGCTGGGTGAACTCCACCGCCTTCACGCCCGGTTCATCGAACAGCACCGCACCCTCGAACACATCCATCGGCGGCGCGTCGAGCCGGGGGCCCAGATAGATG
The DNA here is from genome assembly GCA_038240915.1 of Gemmatimonadales bacterium. GTDB lineage: Bacteria > Gemmatimonadota > Gemmatimonadetes > Gemmatimonadales > GWC2-71-9 > CAVVWJ01. Next base: position 5,434 of record JBBRGH010000025.1, read on the forward strand.
AACCGGCGCCCGTCCGGCCCCTTCCGCTCGATCACCGCGGCAGCTGTCTCACTGGTGAGCCGCGCGGCGTGGAGCAGGTCGTCGTCGAGCAGGATGCCGACGGCACCGGTCCACTCGAGCGCCGCGAGCGCGGTCTCCACCGGGCAGCCGAGCGCGTCGTCGAACGCCAGGAGACGGGGAGCCTCTCCGGCCCGGAGCACGAAGTGGGACAGCCCTTCGGCCCGGTCGGTGAAGGTGCGGACGACCAGCGATTGCGGGGTGGTCATGGGGAGGAATCTAAGGGAGAGTCCGGCCCGGCGTCAGAGTCCGCCCGGCCATATAGCCCGGCCGGAAAGAGCGGGGTACCTTTCCCGAGACAGAGATCCCCGGAGACCGCATGCACGTGGAGTGGACGACATACGGCTCACCGGTCGGCGCGCTCACGCTGGTCGAGTGCGAGGCCGGACCGCTGGTCGTCGAGTTTCCCCACCGCGCCACATCGGTGAAGTGGGCGGTGCGCCTCCGCTCCGCCATTCCCGAGCTCCACATCGCCCAGGGCCCCTGCCGTACGACGGCCGCCTGGCTGGACGAGTACTTTGCCGGCTCGGCCCGCCCGATTCCGTTCCCGGATCATCTCAAGCAGTGGTTCGATCTCTCCCCGGCCCAAGTGGCCGTGTTCAAGACGCTGCGCCGGATCCCGCTGGGCGAGACCCGCTCCTACGAGGATATCGCCCGGGCCACCCGGCTCCACCCGCGGCAGATCGGCTGGCTCGTGGCCGCCAACCACCTGGCCATCCTGATTCCCTGCCACCGGGTCGTCGGGAAGGACGGCTCGCTGGTGGGCTACGGCGGCGGCCTGGCCAAGAAGCGGTGGCTGCTCGACCACGAGCTGCGGACCGCTGGGGTGGTCCTCCGCTAGCCGCGTCGGGGCGGTCCGGCGGACGCTGGCCTGTATTGACAAATCCCAAATCGCGCATGAGCTTAGACCATGCTGCGCGAAGTCAATCCCTTGCAATCGTGAATCGCCGTCGGCCGGCCGGACTCTAGGGTCCGGGCGGCTTTTTCTTTTGGGGCGTTTTCCCGGCCACACAGGCCGGGGGTTTCCCCGGAGCCCGAGGGCTCCCTTTCAAGAGGTTGCAACAATGGCGAAGGGCACGGTCAAGTGGTTCAATGACGCAAAGGGGTTCGGTTTCATCGCGCAGGATGGTGGCAAGGACGTCTTCGTTCATCACACCGCCATCATTGCCGAGGGGTTCCGGTCTCTCGCCGAGGGAGACAACGTGGAGTTCGAGGTCGTGGAGGGCCCCAAGGGCCTTCAGGCCTCTAACGTCCGCAAGGTCTAACACTCCGGCGCTCCGCGCCCTTCCCGTACCGACGCTGACCCAGCTTCCCCGACGCCCCCGCCACCAAGGTGGGGGGCGTTGGGTTCCCCATTGCCGAGGCCCCGAGATTCCATGGCTCCAGCTTGCCGTCTTGCCGCCGCGCTTTTGCTGCTGACCGCCACAGTCGCCCGCGCGCACGCCGTGCCCCTGGCCGCCGACACCGCGGCGCTCGAGTTCCACGGTTTCCGCGCCGGCGCCACGCTGGCGGAGCTGCAGGCCACACTCCATTCCCTCGGCGGCGCGCGCCTGCACTGCGATCGCGCCAAGGCCGACCGCCGGGTCACCGAGTGCCGCGCCTCGCTCAGCGATGCCAAGCTCGGCGAGCACGTCAGCCTGTGGGTCTCGGCGATTGACAGCGTCGCCAGCGTCGTCACGCTGTCGAGCCCGGTGGCCGCCGACCAGCTCGACCGCTGGCGCCGGGCAATCGAGCACCGCTACGGCCAGGTGGACGCCACCGTACAGGGCTCGCAATGGATGATGCAGTGGGTACGGCAGGCACGGATGCTGCGGCTCACCTGGCGGGTCGAGCGGGGACAGAAGATGGCCTCGGTCAGCCTGGTGGACGGCCGAGTGCTCGACGCCTGGGGCCGCACCCGGCCTCAACCCACCAGCCGGACCAGATAACTGCCCTCGGACTCTTCCAGCAGGTAGTCCCGAACCACCTCGTTCGCCTCCTGCAGGCGTCGCAGCAGCCCCCGCACCCGGGTGCGGATCGGCGCCCCGCCGCCGGCCCGCCCGCGCCCAGTGATCAGGCGGACCACCCCGCCCCGCCGGGCCTTTGCCTGCGCGCGGAGAAACCGTTCGGCGTTGGTGACGGCTTCGAGCACCGTCTGCCCATGCAGGTCAAAGGTGGCCTCGGGCGGCCGGGTGCTCCAATCGATCACGTTCATTCCTCCTCGGCCAGAGTGTCCGCCCGCCCTGAGTACGTAAATTGCACTCTCCGCTGCCTGCCACGAATCCGTTGAAGGCGCCGGCCCATTTTCGGCCCCATCGCCGGTTCGTTGGCAGCGCTTCAACTCACAACCGCACAACCAGTTGCGTCAAATGAAACGGCCGCCCGTCCGGGCGCCGTCCGGGCCGCGCCCGGTCCCTGCGCGGCGGTCACCACCCGGGGAGTCCGCCTTGGCATTGTTCGACGATGTGAGGCTAATTGCGCTCCGAACGCTGCTGCCGGTGGCCGCCATCGTTCTCCTGGGCGCCTGTCCGGCCCGCGAGAACGGACCGGTCCGGATCGGCGTGGCCGGCTCGTTCAGCGACCCGATCGGCCTGCCCATGCGCCAGGCCGCCGAGCTCGCCGCCGAGGAGATCAACGCCGCGGGCGGCATCAACGGGCGCCGACTCGAGCTGGTGACGCGGGACGATTATGCCGATCCCGACTCGGCCGTCTTCGTCGCCGGCGACCTGTACGCTTCGAACGTCTCGGCCGTCGTGGGCCACCTGTTCTCCGGCATGACCTTGGCCGCCGCCCCGGTCTACAACGGCGGTGAGGATCCGGTGGTGGAGATCAGTCCTTCCTCCTCCTCGCCCGACGTGACCGGGGCGGGCGACTACACCTTTCGCGTCTGCCCCAGCGACCTGGCCCACGGCACCGTGCTGGCGCACTGGGTCCGCGACCGGCTGCACCTGACCCGCGGCGCCGTTCTCTACCTCAACGATGAGTACGGCCGTGGCATCCGTCAGACCTTCGTCGCCGAGTACGTCCGGCTGGGTGGCGATCTCCAGTCGGTGGATCCCTACCTGGGCGAGCGGCCCGATGTCGGACCGTATCTCGACCGGCTCAGCCGCGGCGAGCCGCCCGAGTTCATCGTGGTGGCCGGCAACCGGAGCGAGGCGGAGGAGATCATCCGCCAGGCCCGCAAGCGCGGTCTCAAGATGCCGATTCTCGGCGGCGACGGACTCGAGGGCATTCAGGGGGCGGGGGCGCTGGCCGAAGGGGTCTATCTCTCGTCGCCCTACTTTCCGTCGATCCCGTCCACCCCAAACCGGCGTTTCGTCGAGGCCTTCCGACGCAAGTTTCCCGACGCCGGCCTGCCGAACCAGCCTGCCGCCGGCACCTATGACGCCATCTATCTGCTCCGCGACGTGATCGCCCGAGTCGGCTCCAGCCGGGCCGCGATCCGCCGAACGCTGGCCGGGGTGGGATCGGTGACCCCGCCCTTCGAAGGTGTCACCGGCACCGTCGCCTTCGATGCCCACGGCGACGTGCCCGACCAGAACGTCTATGTCGGTCTGGTGCAGCACGGGTCGGTCGCCGTCGTCAACGGCACCGAGACGCCGGACGGCACCCGATGAGGCTGCTCCCCAGTCTCCGCCAGCGGGTCATCGCCCAGATGGCCCTGCTGCTCGCGCTCGTGCTGGGCATCGCGCTGCTCGGCGTCACCTCGATTCGGTCGCTCGACCGGTCCGTCAACAACGAGCTCTCGCTCCTGCTGGAGAGCACCGATCTCGGCAACGGTCTGGTCACGTCCGTCTCCTCGGAGATCCGCTCGGCCGAAAGCTATCTCGCCCGGCCCAACCAGCGGCTCCGGCTGCTGACCATCGAGGAGGGCGACTCGGCCTACGGCTATCAGCGGCGGTACCGCTCGCTCGCATCGCTCACCACGGCCGACCGCTATATCGTCAACAAGATCGCCTCCAACCAGGCGCAGATCGAAGTGGCCTATGGCATGGCGCACGCGCTGACCGACCTGGGTCGGGGCGACGAGGCCCGCCGCATGGCCGACCTGGCACGGGGTCCGTCGGACACGCTGCTGGGCGACGTGCGCGCGCTGGGCCTGGCGCAGACCACCCGCGCATCCTCCCGGGCGGCCGACCTGCACCGCCAGGCGGACAATCGACGGAGCATGCTCTGGGGGCTCTTCCTGGCCTCGCTGCTGGTGGGCGCGGTCACCTCGTTCGGCACCGTCCGGTCGGTGGACCGGCCGCTCAGCCGTCTGATCGGCGCGGCCGAGCAGTTCGGCGCCGGCGACCTCCGTCCGATTCAGCTCGGCTCCGCCATGCCGAGCGAGATCGAGCGGCTGGGGCGGGCCATGGACGACATGGGGAGCCGCCTCCGCGGGGTGGTCCGCTCGGTGGTCGGCGAGGCCAGCCAGATCGGCAACAGCGCGAGCGACTTCAGCGCCATGAGCGAGCAGCTGGCCGCGAGCAGCGGCGAGATCTCGACGGCGATGGTCAAGATCGCGGCCAGCGCCGAGCAGCAGGTGAACGGCATGGCGAAGGCCGACGCCCTGCTCGGCAGCCTCCGCGAGATCGCCGAAGCCAACGCCCATGCCGCGGCCAAGGTGGCCGACCTGGGCGACCGGATCCAGGAGCTGGCGGCGCGGCACCGGGCTGACGTCGCCGCGGCGGGCCAGTCCCTGCTCGACGTGCGCGAAGTGGTGCGGACCTCGGCCGGTCAGGTGCAGGAGCTGGCCCGCTCGTCCGAGCCGATCACCGCCTTCATCGACCTGATCAAGCAGATCTCGTCGCAGACCAACCTGCTGGCCCTGAACGCGGCGATCGAAGCCGCCCGGGCGGGTGAGCACGGGCGCGGATTCGCGGTGGTGGCCGAGGAAGTCCGCCGGCTGGCGGATTCGAGCGCCGCAGCGGCGGAGGATGTCGCGAATACGGTGCGCTTCATCCGGCAGCAGACCCAGCAGGTGGTCGGGACCATGGAGGTCGGGTCGGCCAAGGTGGTGGGGATCGAGAGCGTGGCCACCGCCGCGGCCCGGGCGCTGGAGGAGATTTCGGTTGCGGTCGCCGAGGTGCACGACGCGGCTGAGGTCGTCGCGCGCGAGGTGGCGGCGAACCAGGCGATCGTGGAACAGCTGGGCCATCGGACCCGCGAGGTGAGCCAGGCGGCCAGCGAGCACGCGGCCTCGAGCGAGGAGGTGACGGCGGCGGCCGAAGAGCAGACGGCGAGCACCGAGCAGATGGCCGCCGCAGCGGGCGATCTCCTCCACGGCGCGACCCGGCTGACGGCGCTGATGCAGGAGTTCAAGACCTAGCGCCGGAACGGTCGAGGGGCGCGAGCTGCCGGGCCCGCGCCCCTCCCGCGTCCGACCGGCCCGGCTACCTCCGCTTGGCCGCCTTCGCCGCCTTCTTGACCTTCTTCACTACCTTGACCGTCTTGCCCTTGGCCCGCGCCTTGGCCTTGAGCGCGCGCTCCCGATCGGCCGCCTTGTCCAGACGGCGCTGTTCGGCCGCGTGCACTTCGGCCAGAAGTCGGTCGCCCTCGTCCTGGCCCAGGAGCCCGCGCCGGGTGGCGTAGCGTACCAGCTCCTCCGCGTCCTGGACCTGGAAGTCTGCCAGGCGGGCGCCGGCCCGGATCACGTTGCCCAGCGCGTCGGCCACCGGGCTCCGCAGCACGTTGGCGATGCCCGGCAGGGTTTCGAGCAAAGTCGAGATTTGTGAACCACCAAGTTCGGACACCACGAGTCCTCCTCCGCCAGCAGGGCACCGCCGCCGGATCGACGCCGGTTCAGTTGGAGAATTCTCGCACGGCCGAACCGAGTTGGCTAGTAGTAGTATGTGAAACCCCTGTAGTCATTCCGCGGAACACAGCGAGGCCACACCCGTAAATCTGGCGTGGCCCGCTCGTGTAAGCTAATATCAAGCAATAACTTGGATTACTTGACCGTGAGCGACCCACGCATATCGTACGCCCGGTGCGGAAGGCAGTAGAAGTCGTACCGGCCGGCCGGCACTTGTGGCACTACGATTCGGTACCCCTTGCCGTCGGCGGTCAGCAGCGGGCTGCTCAGGTCACCCGACCGGCCTGGCATCGCCGAGTTGAAGGCCCCCCGAACGCCGGGCGACAGACCCTCGCCCTCGAACACCACGCTGTGGGGGGCCCCACTGGCGACCTGGAAGACGATCACGTCGTTCGGCCGCACGGTCAGCGACGCCGGCTCGAAGCGATAGTCGTCCTTGGACGCGTCGGCGATCAGACGCACCACGTGGATGGTGGCCTGAGCGGCCGCGGAGGCCGCCGCGAAGCCCAGGAGCCCGCCACTCAGGACTATGGTACGGAGCAGTCGTGACATAAGTGAGTCCCCTCCCATGACGAAGCCCGACCCGTGCGGACCTTTGCGCGCCTGCCTGGCTTCCGGTAACTTGAGTGATATGGTGGGGTAGCCACTTCCGTGCCACCAGACCCCGCCGGAAGGGCCGACTGTGGGACGTCGGGGCATCAAGGAGTACCGCGCGCCTGAAGCACTGATTCTGATCGCTGCGGATCGGGACCAGAAACCGTTGGTGTGCCCTTCCTGTAACTCCGCCGAGGTCGAGCGGACCCCCGAACGTTCCTCCTCCGACGACGCCCAGGGTGGCAAGGTCACGCTGCACTGCGGTGCCTGCGGCCGCATCGCCGCCTACATCCCCCGCATGCTCAATCGCTCCTCCCTGCCTGAAGCCCCCCGGAACGTCTGACCGGCGTTATTTCGGCTGAGTGAAGATCCGACCCCACCGGACCGCCGTCAGGAAGGGCAGCGACTTCCAGCTGTTCTGGTCGTAGCTGAAGTACACGATCAGCGGGCGCCCGCGCACGTTGAGCCGAGGAAGGAAGCCCCAGTACCGACCGTCGTAGGAGCTGTCACGGTTGTCGCCCATCATGAAGAACGAGTCGGCCGGCACAACGATCGGTCCCCAGTCCTGCAGGTCGGGCTGGTAGGTGGCAGTATCCTGGGTGGCTAGGTGGGGCACCTGCCACTCCCGCATCTTCGCCCGCTGGACGGGATCCTCGGAGCGGTGCGGGTCGCCGTGAATCGCGTAGGGTTCGTCCACCCGCTGCCCGTTCCGGAACAGTTGGCCCGCCTCCATGGATAGCGTGTCGCCCGGCATCCCGATCAGCCGCTTGACGACTTTGAGCCCTTCCTCCTCAACCGAATCGAAGACCAGGATGTCGTTCCGCTCCGGCTCCCGCACCGCCGGCAGCCGGGAGTGGATCAGCGGCACCTCGGCCCCATAGAGCGCCTTGTTCACGAACAGGAAATCGCCGATCAGCAGCGTGTTTTCCATGCTGCCGGATGGGATGCGGAAGGCCTCGACCAGGAACGTGCGCAGAAAGAACCACACCACCAGCGCGACCACGATGGACTTGGTCCACTCCCACATCCAGATGAAGACCGAGCGGGAGCCTCCGCCGGTCTGCGGGGGACGGGTGGGGCCGGTGGAGGGGGTGGGGCCGGTGGTGGTGCCGCGCGCGGTCATGCCGGGAATCCAGGGCTTGGGAACGGTCAAGTATAACGGGGTGTCCCACTCACTCGCCCTCGCGGAGCGCGGCCAGCACCTTGCCGGGATGGGTGGCCGCGTTGGCCACCCGGGCCCAGTGGCGGCGGACCCGGCCGTCGGGCCCGATCCAGAGCGTCGAGCGGATCACGCCGACGGCCTTCCGCCCGTACAGGGTCTTTTCGCCGTAGGCGCCGTAGGCCTTCATGACTCGCCGGTCGGGGTCCGACAGCAAGGTGAACGGCAACCGATACTTGGCCGCGAACCGCTGGTGCGAGCCCCCGTCGTCGGCGCTCACGCCGAGGACCACCGCGCCGAGCGCCTTGAGGTCGTCCCAGGCATCGCGGAAGCCGCAGGCCTCCTTGGTGCACCCCGGGGTGTCGTCCTGGGGATAGAAGTACAGGATGACGTTGCGCCCGGCGAAATCCTCGAGCGACACCGGCTGCCCGGCGGCGTCCGAGAGCGTGAACGATGGGGCCTTCGAGCCCGGCTCGAGCATTGGCGGTGCGTCCTCAGCTTTCCTTGACTCGAGCAGGTGTGCGCTCGACCACTTTGGGAGCGACGGGCGCGCCCTCTCCCAGCCGCTCCTGTCCGCCCACGACCACCTGCTCGGCCGACTCCACCCCGCTTCGAGCCTCGACGAATCCCGGGGTCCGCACGCCGATGTCCACCTGCCGCCGAGTGGCCTTCCCGTTGGCCACGACCCAGACGTAGTTGGTGCCCTGCAGGGCGATGATGGCGTCCTCCGGCACCACCACCGCCCGCGGCCGAATCGCGGTGGCGAGGCGGACTTCGATGAACATCCCCGGCTGCAGCTCGCGCCTGAGATTCGGGACCAGGGCTTTGACTGTGATGGTTCGACCGGGAAGCTGCACCGACGGGTCGACGAAGTCCACGCGGCCAGCGAATTCCTGGCTGTGCAGCGCCGCCACCTGGAAGGTGACCCGCTGCCCCACCTTGAGCTGCTGGGCATAGCGCTCGGGCACCTGGAAGACCGCTCGCTGGGGCGAGACCGTCTGCAGCGACAGCAGCTTGGTATCGGTGGTGACGTAGTCGCCCAGGCTGACGAATCGCTGGCCGACCGCGCCGGCGAACGGCGCCCGGACCACGGTCCGCGCCAGCCGGGTCGCCAGGAGCGAGAGCTGGGCATCGTTGCTTCGCGCGGTGGCCTCGGCCCGTTCGAGCTCGGACTGCGACGACGCCTTCTGCGCCAGCAGGTCGCGGGTCCGGGCGAGCGACTGCCGGGCCAAGTCGCGATCGGCCTCGGCGCGGGCCACCTGGGCCTTGAGCTCGGCGTCGTCCACCTTGAAGAGGGGGGTCCCGCGCGCGACGACGGCGCCTTCGCGCACCAGGATCTCGGCGATCCGGCCCTCGATGTCGGGCCGGAGCTCGATCGACTGCATCGCCTCCATCTGGCCGGTCGCCAGGATGGCGTCCACCACGGTGTCGGTCCGGGCCACGGCCACTTCGACCGGCATCGCCGGCGGCGCACCGCCCGCGCCTCCGTCGCCGCCCGGCCGGCCGGCGGACTCCGCCTTGTTGCAGGCGCCGAGTGCCAGCACCAGTGCCGCGCTGCCGAGCAGCGGCAGCCGTCGATTCAGCCCTCCATGCATCGGTCTCACGGCACGTTCCTGTTCGTGAAGAGTCGGTGGCCCAGGATCGCCTCGAGTCCGGCCAGGGCCAGACGCGCGGCATAGCGGGCCTGGACCAGGTCCGCCTCCGACTGGGTGAGCCGGATCTGGGCGTCGAGCACATCCAGAATCGTGGTGGAGCCGGCCCGGTAGCGCGACTCCTGCACCCGGTAGTTCTCGCGCGCCACCACCACGCCGGTGCGCGAGAGGTCGGTCGTGGCCCGGGCGGTGACGTAGGCTTCGAACGCCGCGGTCACATCGGGCCGGGCCGCCCGCTCGAGGTCCTCGCGGATGGCCCGGGATACGTCGCGGTTGACCCGGGCCTGGGAGATGGCCAGCTCGCGGCGGCCGTCGTCCCAGATCGGGAGCGACACGTTGAGCGACAAGGCCGACACCTTGCGCGCGCTGGGAAAGAAGCTGTCGTCGAACCGGAGGTGGGTGCCGATCAGGGTAAGCCGGGGCAAGTACTGGCCGCGTTCGCCTTTGAGCGCCGCCGAGGCGGCCCGTTCGCCCGCCCGGGCCGCGCGGTACTGGGGGCCCTGCGTTACCGCCATCTGCACCGCCTCCTCCACGCCCAGCGGCAGCTCGGCCGCAGTGGCGGTGTCCACCGGCTCCGCGTCCACCGGACCGGCCTCCCCGATCCGGCGGCCCAGCTGAAGTCGGGAGACCGTGAGGGCCGCGTCCCGACGGAGCTGGTCGGTGCGCGCCTGGGTCAACTCGAGCACCAGCTGCAGCGAGTCGCTCTGGACGGCGGCGCCGGAGACCACCCGCGCCCGGGCGATCCCCAGGCCCTCGTCGGCCCGCCGGGTGCGGTCGGCCGCGACCCGCGCCAGCTCCTGATTCTGGAGCACCGCGTAGTAGTCGGCCTCCACCAGCAGCGCGGTGCGGAATCGCTGCTCGAGTTCCCTCGCCTGCGCGCCCTCGAGCTCGGCCCGGGTCCGGCCGAGGTCGGAGAACTTCCGGGCGCTGAAGAGGTCGTAGCGGGCTTCGAACGTCGCGTTGACCGCCTCGGCCTGGTTCCGATTGGTGCCGATGTTGAAGAACTCGGTCGAGTACTTGGTGGCGTCGATCGAGACGGTGAGCGAGGGCAGCACGAACACCGCCAAGGCCGCCCGGCGGCCCCACTCGGCGTTGTCCACCTGTCCCAGGGCGCTGACATAGTTGGGGTCGAGCCGGGTGGCCCGGTTGATGGCCTGATCCAGCGTCACCCGAGGGGGCGCGCCGGCCGCGCCGGGGGCGGAATCGGCCGGCGCGGCGACCTGCAGTGCCAGCAGCAAGCCGAGTATCACTCGACCTCCGCCGGCTGGAGCCCCGGATGCCGGGCGCCGGCCCGGCTGGCCACCCGGGAGCGCAGCCCGTCGAAGATGACGTAGACCGCCGGCACCACGTACAGGGTGAGGATGGTGGAGAAGAGCACCCCGCCCACGATGGCATAGCCCAGCGGCCGGCGGCTGATCGAGCCGGCGCCGAGCCCGAAGGCGATCGGCACCGCGCCCATGATGGTCGCCACGGATGTCATCAGGATCGGTCGGAGCCGGATCCGGCCGGCTTCCAGCGCCGCCTCGACGGTGTCCATCCCGCGTTCCTTGAGTTGGTTGATGTATTCCACCAGCAGAATCGAGTTCTTGGTCACCAGGCCGATCAGCAGGATCATGCCGATCTGGCTGTACAGGTTGAGCGTGGCCCCGGCGAACTTGAGGGTGAAG
>JBBRGH010000026.1:0-15948 GCA_038240915.1 Gemmatimonadales bacterium
GCCCGCGGCTTCGAGGATTCCCAGGAGGTGGCGCGGCTGGGGAGCGGCGAGACCGAGGTCGTCATCAACGCCGAGGCCGCTGTGGCCGGCGAGATGCGGGCCGTGGCCATGCCGCTCGCCCTGGGCCTGAGCGTGGTGCTCGAGCTCCGGAGCATCCTGCTCGAGCGCCAGGCGGCCCTGGACGATGCGGTCTTTCAGCTCCGGGCCCTCCGGCAGGTGGCGCGGCTGCTCTCCTCGGTCCATTCGATCGAGGACACCGAGCAGCTGGTCCTCGACTTCATGGCTGAAGTGTTCTTCGCCTGGTGGGCCTGTCTCTACCGCCCCGAGGGCGAGGTGTATGGGCCCAAGGTGTTCCGCTCGCTCAACGACCGCCTGCGCCCGGCGCCGATGGACAAGGCAGCCCTCGACCGCGCACTTCCGCCCGGCAGTGCCGCCACGGGCGCGGACGACGTGGCCGTAGCCGCCTTGATCGGACCCGGGGCCGAGCTGGTGGTGCCCCTCGACGCCGGGGCCGAGCGGATGGCGGTGCTGGTGCTGGGCTCCCGCATCAGCGACAAGCTGTACGGCCGGGCCGAGCTCGAGCTGGCCGGGACGCTGTCCTTCGCGGCCGCGATCGCGCTCAAGAATTCCGAGCTGGTCGAGCAGCTCCACAGCGCAGCCACCACCGACGAGCTGACCGGCCTGTACAACCGCCGGGCGCTGGAGGAGCGGCTGGCCGCGGAGATCTCGCGCAGCCTGCGGCACCAGCTGCACACCAGCGTGCTGCTGATCGACCTTGATCGCTTCAAGGTGATCAACGACACCATGGGCCACGCCGCGGGCGACCGGTTGCTGATCCAGGTGGCCAAGATCCTGCGCCAGCAGTGCCGCGCGCTCGACGTCGTCGGCCGGCTGGGCGGCGACGAGTTCCTGGTGATCCTGCCGATGACCAAGCCGAGTGAGGCCCAGGTCTTCGTCGGCCGGGTGCAGGCCAGCCTCAAGGAGCTGGAACGGGCCAGCCCGGAGTTCGGCGCCTGCACCCTGAGCATGGGGGTGGCCGAATCGCCCCGGCACGGCACGACCGTCAGCAGCCTGCTGGCGGCGGCCGACACCGCCCTCTACAAGGCCAAGCGCGCCGGGCGCAACACGGTCGAGGTAGCGGACAACTAGCCGGCCATGGCACTCGACGAGTTCATCCTCCTCGGCGACGCCCTCTGGCTCGACTTCGTCAACAGCGCCCGCGGGCGCATCGTTTCCCCGCCCGACCGCCTGTCCGATGCCGATGCCTGGGCCCGATGGTCTGCGCTGCAGCACCTGGACGGCGCCGGTGACCCGGTGCCGCTGGCCCGCGTCCGGGAGTTCCGCCACCGTCTCACCCAGCTGGCCGACGCGCTGCACGAGGGACGGGTGGCCCCCGCCGGCGTGATCGGCGCCCTCAACGAGCAGCTCGGGTTCGCCGCCGGCCGGCAGCAGCTCACCCGGATCGGCGGCGACTGGCACATCCGGTTCGCCCCCTTCCGCCCCCCCGCGACCCTCGCGGCCATCGCCCGCTCCGCCGCCGCCACCCTGGCCGACACCCGGACCGCGCTGCGCCGATGCGGGGCCGAGTCCTGCTCCCTCTACTTCATCGACGATTCGCCCACCGGCAGCCGGCGCTGGTGCGATGCCGCCGTCTGCGGCCGGCACGGGCGCATCGAGCGGCGGCGCGGCGCGTTCCGATGACTGGACCCGATCCGATCCTCGCCTTCGAGCGTACCGCGGTCGCCCTGGGCGAGCGCTACCGGCTCGAGCGCATCGTGGCCTCCAATGCCGACCGGGTGCTGTTCGAGGCCCACGACCAGACCCTCCGGCGCCGGGTCAGCGTGCGGGTCAATTTCTACCACGACGAGCCCACCCGCGCCTGGTTCCTCCGCGAGGCCGAGGCGCTGGGCCAGCTCGATCATCCGTCCATCAGGCACATCTACGACGCCGGCGTGGTGGGCAACCTGGCCTTCCGGATCGGCAATTGGGTCGAGGGCGAAGGGCTCGAGGCGGCGATGGTGCGCGGCCCGCGCAGCATCCCCGCCGTCCTCTCCCTGGCGCGCGATCTGCTCAGCGCCATCGATCACGCCAATCTCCAGGGCATTATGGTCCGGCGAATCGTGCCTGCCTCGGTGCTGATCGGGTCCAATGGCCGGGGCACGATCACCGATCTCCGGTTCAGCAGCTATACCCTGCCGGCGGTACCGCCGGGCACCACGCCGGACATGCCGATGTTCGTGGCGCCGGAGATCCGCACCGGCGCCGTGGGCGATCCGGCCTGCGACGTCTACGCCGCCGGCGCCCTGCTCTACTTCGCCGTGACCGGCCAGCACCCGCCGCTCGATCCGCGGGAGATTCGCCGGCCGAGCGAGCTTCGGCCCACCTGCCCCCGGGCCATCGAGCGGATCGTGCTCCGGGCGCTGCGGCCGGTGCCGGAGGACCGCTACCTGACCGCCGCGGAGATGCTCGAAGACCTGGCAGCCGACGCCGGCACCTTCGAGACCCGGGCCGCCGCCGTGTCCCAGGGTCCGCTCGCCGCCACCGAGGACCGGGCCCGCTGGGAGGCTTGGCTGCGCCGCGCCCTGGGCGACGACTACGAGTTGCTGGCGCTGATGGGCAAGGGCGGGTTCGGGCGGGTCTACCGGGTGCGGGACCTGCACCTGGAACGCGAGGTGGCGCTCAAGGTGCTGCATCCGGCGCTGACCCAGGATCCGGAAGTGGTCGAGCGGTTCCGCCGGGAGGCCCAGCTGGCCGCCCGGCTCAACCATCCCAACATCGTGAACATCTACGACATCGCGGGGCGGTTCGGGCTGATCTGGTACACCATGGAGCTGATCGACGGCCCCAGCCTGGCGCAGCTGGTCGAGCGGGACGGCCCGCTGCCGCTGCCGCAGGTCCTCCGGATGCTGCGGGAGGCGCTGTCCGCTCTGGCCCATGCCCACGGGTTCGGCCTGGTCCACCGCGACATCAAGCCCGAGAACATGCTGATCGCGCCGAACGGCAGCGTCCAGATCACCGACTTCGGCCTGGCGCTGGCGCTGCGCGGGAAGTTCGGCGGCGCGACCAGCCAGAGCGGCACCCCGCAATTCGCCAGCCCTGAGCAGCTGCTGGGCGAGCGGGTGGACCAGCGATCGGACCTGTACAGCCTGGCCGCGGTGGTCTACTACGCCCTGCTGGGGAGCCCGCCCTTCCCCGGGGTCACCACCGAGCAGGTGCTGGCCCAGCAGACCACCAACCAGCTGCCCGAGGCGCATGCCCGCCGGGACGATGTGAGCGAGGCCTTCGAGCGAGTGCTCGATCGCGCCCTCAGCGCCGACGTGGAGAGCCGATACCCCTCGGCCGCGGAGTTCCTCCAGGCCGTGAACCGGGCGGCAGACGAGGGCCCCCGGGAGCCGGTAGCCGACTGGGCCCGGGCCGCGGCCCGGTGGCTCCGGGGGTCACCTCTTGACTAAATGCCGACGCGCGACAGATTTGTGCGCGCGTACGGCCGGGCCGCCGTCCGCGCCAGCGTACGAACCCCGATCTGGCGGCGCGCTGCCGGATCTACACCTCGTTCAATACACGCGCAGTCGAGACACACGCAGTCGAGCCGACCACGGTCGGCGCTCGCTTTTTATGACGCGGGATAGGCCTGCGCTCATAAAAACTCGGTGGACCGGCACGTCCGGGCCCCGACGCAGTCAAACAAAACATGGAGTAGGAGCAATGGCTCGCACCCTAGGCACGGTGAAGTGGTTCAACGACGCGAAGGGCTTTGGTTTCATCACGCCGGAGAACGGGGACAAGGATTGCTTCGTCCACCACACCGCCATCAAGGCGGAGGGGTTCCGTTCGCTCTCCGAGGGTGATCGGGTGGAGTTCGACATCGTGCAGGGTGCGAAGGGACCCGCCGCCGAGAACGTCACCAAGGTGAAGTAGTCGGCGTCCGGACGATACTGCGACGGGCCGCCCGCAAGGGCGGCCCGTTGTTTATTTGTGGCGGTAGATGACCCGGCCGCGGGTGAGATCGTAGGGAGAAAGGACGACGCTGACGCGGTCGCCTTCCAGCACGCGGATCTTGAATTTGCTCATCTTCCCGGCGGCGTACGCCAGGATCTCGTGGCCGTTCTCGAGCATGACCCGGTAGTTCCGGTCGGGCAGCACCTCGGTCACGACTCCCTCCATCTCGATCCCTTCTTCCTTGGCCATCCAGTCTCTCCACCTTGGGGAACGAACACGGGACGCCGCAGCGCCGGGGTCCTCGGGGAGGGAATCTTGCCGCCCAGGGGCCCGGAAGCAACTCGGGCGGGGGGACGAGCGCGCCACGGGAAGGCCCGGGCCGCCGCGGCATTCCGTCGTGGCGAGCTCGGCCTCCCCGTGCGGTGCTCCGTCCAACTCTGCCGGTAGGGCCTAGTTGCCCCCGGCCGGTACCTGGGCCCGGATGGCCTCGATCTGGTCCTCGACCAGCTGGACCAGCTCCCCGATAAGGCCGGCATCGAAGCTGAGGCGGGCACCCGCGGCCCGGTACATGTCCGGCAGGCTCCGGACCGCGCCGAGCGCCAGCGCCTCGCGGTATCGGGCCACGGCGCCGGGATGGTCGGCCAGGCTATTACGCCAGATCTGGAGCGCGCCGACCTGGGCGATGCCGTACTCGATGTAGTAGAACGGGTACATGAAGATGTGGAGCTGGCGGTACCATCGCGCCACCCGCTCCCGCTCCAGCCCGCTCCAGTCCACGCCGCGCTCGAAGCGGTGCCGGATCCGGAGCCACGCCTCATCGCGCGCCTGGCCGTCGCCGCCGTCGAGGCTGGTGTAGATCCAGGTCTGGAACGCGTCCACCGAAGCGATGTGCACCAGGCTGAGCAACACGTCCTCCAGATGCTCGAGCCAGGCCCGGCGATAATCGTCGGGCGTGAAGTAGCCGGTGGGCTGGGCCAGGTGCGGCGCGGCCAGCAGCTCCATGGACATGGAGGCCAGCTCCGCCGCTTCCGATCCCGGATGCCGCTGCCAGATGAACGGCTGGCGGTGCGAGGCGAAGGCGTGAAACGCGTGTCCCGCCTCGTGCAGCAGCGTCATCACGTCGTCCACCAGGCCGACGGCGTTCATGAAGATGAACGGCCGCCCGCGGAAGTGGAGGGTCTCGCAGTAGCCGCCGGGGGCCTTGCCCTTGCGGCTGTCGAGATCGAGCAGCCGCTCGTCGATCATGGTCTGGAACTGGCGGCCGAGCACCGGGTCCACCTGGTCGAACACCCGCCGCGCGGCGCCGACGAACTGGTCCACCGTCTCGAACGGCCGGAGCGGGGCCGAGCGGTAGGGGTCCACCGCCAGGTCCCAGGGCCGGAGGGCCTCGAGCCCGAGCCGCTGGCGCCGGTGCTCCATGACCCGGGCCACGGCCGGCGTGGCCGTCCGCTCGACCGCCTCGTGAAACCGCTCACAGTCGGCCGGGCTATAGTCGAAGCGGAACTTGGCCGGGAAGATGTAGTCGCGATAGTTGGCGAAGCCGGCGTTCCTGGCGGCCCGCTGGCGCAACTCGAACATCCGGTCGAACAGGCCGGTGAGCGCCCCGTGCTCCTCGATGTACGGCTGGGTGGAGGCGCGGAAGGCCCGCTCGCGGACCGCCCGGTCCGGGTTCTTGAGGTAGGGCTGCAGCTGTGGCAGCGGCCGCTCGACCCCGTCCCACTCGACCGTCATCGACCCGGTGATCCGCTGATAGCGCGCGCTCAGCTCCTCCAGCTCGGAGAAGAGGGGGATGTTGGCGTCGCGGAAGATCTCGATCGAAGTCCGGAACCGGGCCACCGTGGTGGCGAGATCGGGCGTCGAGTGTCCCAGGGCGACGAACCGCCGCGCCAACTCGACGCTCCGCTCCTCCATCCTGGGCAGGATCTCGGTGGAGAACCGGAGGTGGTCCTGCTCCTTCTCGGGGTCGGAGGTGTCGATCGTGTAAGCGATCATGGCCTGGGCGGCCGCTTCCGTGACCAGCTCCTCCAGCCGGGACCATGCGTGCAGCCAGTCCTCGACGCCGGCGGCGTCGAGCGGCCGTTCGAGCAGGTCGTCGAAGTAGGGGACGACCTCCTCCCAGGTGGCTTTGGCGAACACGGCGGGCGAGCTGGGCTGTACCGATGACGTCACGACCGATCCCCCGGCAGAAGAACTCAGGGTTGGATGCCGAGATATAACCGCGGATGCGCGGGGGTCACAGTCCCGGCGGCCGTTCCCGGTGAAATTGCGTGCGATTCTGGTAATACATCCCCAGGTCCAAGAGGGTCGCCTCCGACAGGGTCCGGCCGGTGAGCTGCAGGCTGGTGGGCAGGCCTCCCTCGCCGGTGCCGTTCTTGAGAAACAGGGCGGGCACCCCGCACAGGTTGGCCGCGCCTGCCACGCTGGTGCCGCCCGGGAACTCGGGAGAGGCCTCGGCCAGCGGCACGTCCACCGGCCAGGCGACGGTCGGCAGAGTCGGAGCCGCCAGCGCATCCACCTGCCCGAGCAGCCGGTCCAGGGCCGCGGCGGCCGGCCGCCGCAGCCGGAGCGCGCGCAGGTAGTCTCTGGCGAGCACCACCTGGCCGGCATAGCCGCCCACCCGATCCTCGGGCGAGGTGAGCCGGGTGACCCGTCCGCTCAGGACCAGCGGCTCGAAGGCGCTGGCCGCCTCCGCATCGAGCACCAGCCCGGCCATCGCGTCCCACGGATAGTCGGGCAGCTCGAGTCCATGCTCCACGTCGGCGATCTCCCGCAGCACCTCGAGTGACGCCTCGAAGTTGCGCGTCACCTCCGGCTGAGTCCGGTCGAGCGTCCCCCGGAGCACCCCGATGCGGTAGCGGCGGGCCGGGGCCGGAACGGACGGATCGAAGCGCCGGCCGATGGCGGCGGGATCGGCGGGGTCGGGACCGGCGATGGCCGCCAGCACCAGCCCGCAGTCCTCGGCGGACCGGGCCAGCGGGCCGAGCTTGTCCATGGTCGGACTCAGGGCCATCGCTCCGTGGCGGCTCACCCGCCCGAAGGTGGGCCGGAGCCCGGTGACCCCGCAGAAAGCAGCCGGATACTGGAGCGAACCCCAGGTCTCGCTGCCGATCGCGAACGGCACCAGCCCGGCGGCCACTGCGGCGCCGGGCCCGCTCGACGAGCCGCCCGACCAGCGGGCAGGGTCCCAGGGCGTGCGGCCGGGGCCGTTGTAGCTGGCGAAGGCCAGCCGGTATCCCATCCCGCCGGCCAGCTCGACCATCGCCAGCTTGGCGCAGAGCACCGCGCCGGCACGCCGGAGCCGGCGGACCACGGTCGCGTCGCCCTGGTACAGCCGGTTCCGATAGTCCGCGGCGCCCCAGGTCGGGGGCGCCCCCTCGACGGACAGCAGATCCTTGACGCCGTAGGGAATGCCGTGGAGCGGGCCCCGGTCCTTGCCGCGGGCCAGCTCCGCGTCCCGTTCGCGCGCCTCGGCCAACGCGGGCGCGCGGAGGACCCGCACCACGGCGTTGTAGGTCGGCCCGAAGCGCTCGAGCCGGTCGAGGCTGCGCTCGGCGAGCTCGACCGCCGAGACCCGGCGCGACCGCAACAGCCGCCCGAGCGCGGGGATGGCGAGGAAGTCGGCCTTCGCCACGGCTAGGCGGCGTGACCCTGGTCGGCTCGCCGAATGAGATCCGCCCGATCGAGCCCGGCGCGAATCTGCTCGGTGACGGCGGCGAGCTCGTCCGCGGTGAGCCGGTCGCCATACTCGACACGGATGATCTGGGAGAGTGCCAGCAGCAGCGACGCCGTGTCGGCATCGGCGGGCGCCCTCGGTCCGAGGGCGGGAACCGGCGCGGCCGAGGGACGCCGGCTGAGCCGCACGGCCTCGAGCGGAACGCTCAGCGCCGGCGCCAGGGCCGCCAGCGCGAGCGCCTCCGCGAAGGACCGGCGGTTCACGTCTGTTCGCTCCGGTCGTGGCGGTAGTAGAGATAGGCCAGACTGAGCGCGACCAGCGCCAGCAGGAAGACGGAGCCCACCCGGTAGAGCGCGTCGAGCGAGGAGAGGTCGAAGAAGATCACTTTGGCGACCGCCAGCCCGGCCACGGCCAGGCCGGCGACCCGGGCAGCCTGGAGCGACAGCCGGAAGCCGAGGGCGACGAGGGCGGCCGCGAACAGCAGCCACCAGGCGCTCACGGCCAGCCCCGAGGCAAGATTGGCGGTCTCGGCGCTGAGACTCTGGAGCTCGAAATACCGGCGGAGCTCGCCGGTCACGCCGAACAGGGTCATCATCCCGGCCACCAGCCAGAGGCCGGATCGGATGAGCCGGGTGTCTTCCCGGCCGTCCTCGACCCGCCAGAGTCTCACGGCGTAGGCCACGGTGACGCCGATGGCGAGCCACAGGCCGACGGCCCATCGTCCCACGAAGGCCGCGTCGGCCGCCCCACGGACCCCGGCGGCACCGTCGAACAACTGCTGCAGGGCCGCGGCCAGCGTCAGCAGACCGTACCAGCGGCCGTCGGTCCGGCCGAGCACGAGGTCGAGCGACGGCCAGAGCACGGCCAGGGCCAGCAGCCCCCACACCTGCGACACGCCGCTCCAGCGCTCCAGCACGGCCACCGCCAACGCGGCGGCACCGACGACCGCGAACGCCGGCCGCACGCGTAGATACCCGGCCACCACGTAGGGGACCGCGACGATCAGCGGTGCCAGCCACGGCTGATGGTCGACCCGGGCCACGTCGAGGTTGTGGACCGCGTAGCCCAGCAGGATCGGGGTCGTGAAGAAGTACAGCGCCTCACCCGCCGACCAGCCGGTGCTCTCGCCCTGGGGACCGAGATGCAGCGGGAAGACCTGGGGCCGGCGGAGCCCGTGCCACCAGACGGGAGCCGACAGAATCAGCCCGGCCACGAGCACTGCCCAGTGTTGGGGAATGCGCTCGCCGGCCGCGAAAAGCAGGGTCCAGCCGCCGGAGAACGTCAGCAGCCGGGTTTCCCACCAGCGCTCCCTGAGTCCGAGATAGAGTCCGGCCGTGCCACCGATCAGCCCGTAGAGCAGGACGCCCCACGGAACGGCGTGGTCGGCGGCGCCCATGGTGCCGACGCCGAAGTAGCTGGCGGCGATGACCAGGATCGCCAGGCGCCAACGCCGCCGGGCGGCCACCAGCCCGAGGCCCATGGCCATACTGGCGAGATAGAGCAGCAGCAGGTCCGCGTTGGCCCGGTTCTGACCGAGCAGGACCGGCGCGAGGAAGGCGCCGAGCGCGGCGGTGATGCCCAGGGCCTCGACATCGATGGCGTAGGCGATCATCGCCAGGCCCACCGACACCAGCGCCAGTCCGACGATCCCCGTGGCCGACGGCAGCACCCCGTACAGCCGGGAGGCGGCCCAGATGCTGAGGTAGATGATGCCGGCTCCTGCCCCCACGAGCGCGGCGCCGTAGGGGCGATAGCGGGCCTCGAGCCGCCAGCCCAGCGCGCCGACGCCGAGGCCGGCCACCACGCCGCCGGCGCAGCGCATGACCGGCGAGATCCAGCCGCGCTCGAAGGAGAGCTTCAGCAGGTACCCGGCGGTCATGAGCAGCGCCACGACGCCGATCCCGAGGAAGACGCGCTGGCCGATCCAGCGCTCGGAGTCGAGCGAGGGGGAGCCGCCGGCCGGGTGGCCGGGGCGCGGGGGTATCGGTCGCGGAGGCTGGGGCACGACGCGCGGACGCGCCGTCGGGACGGCCACCGGCGGCGGTGCCGCCGGCTGAACCAGCGCGGATGGGTCGGCGGCGACCGGGGGCGGAGCAGCGGCCGAGGTCAGCGGAGGCGCGGGCGTGGACGGGGGTGCGGCCGACGGTCGGGCGACGCCGCCCGCGGCGAACTGCCGGACCAAGGTCTCCAGCACCGCCATCCGCTGCTCCAGCCGGTCGAGCCGGTCGTCCGCGCTCACCTGACTGTTCTCATGTCGCTTCCGCCTCCTCGCCAGGCTGGGGAACCGCGCGGGACTCTCGGGGAATCTGGAGCGTGAGGATGCCGGCCAGCGAGACGACGGCGCCGGCCACGTAGAATGGTGCGGCGTGTCCCAGCCGCTGGAAGATCGTCGTCGACAGCAGCGGGGCCACCACCCGGGCCAGCCCGGCGAACGTCTGGGCCACGCCCATGGTGGTGCCCAGCTCGCGCGCATCCGAGTAGCGCGACATGAGTGACGTCGTCGCCGGGAACAGGAGCGCGGTGCCGATCGGGACCAGGGGGATGACGGCCGCGAGGGCCCAGAGGTTCTGGGGAATAGGATACAGCAGAAGGCCGGCGGCGAGAAGCACCGCGCCGGCCCGCATGGTCCAGCGCTCGCCCAGGCGATCCACGATCGGCCCCAGCAGCAGGCTCCGCATCACCAGCGAGAGCACGCCGACATAGGCGAAAATCGGCCCGATGGTCTTCTCCGTCAGACTGAATGCGGCCTGCAGATAGAGCGACAGCACCGAGGTCATGGCCGAGAAGGCCAGCATACCGATGCCATAGATCCAGATCAGCCGGGACACCAGACTCCCCGGATGGCGCACCACCAGCCAGGCCGGATGCCAGAGCGGTTTCTGGACGCCTGATCCCTCGTGCCGTCGCCCGGCCCGCGACTCGGGCAGCCACTTCCAGGCGAAGCCCACGTTCACCAGGCAGAGGCCGGCCGCCACCAGCCCCGGGGCCGTGGGGCTCAGGGTGAAGGCGAACGAGGCGATCGCCGGCCCGAAGATGACGCCTGCCGCCGTGGCGGAGGAGAGCCAGCCCAGCGCCCGGGCCCGATCCTTGGGCTCGACGGTGTCGGCCACGTACGCCTGGGCCACGCCGGTGGTGCCGCCGCCGGCGCCCTGGACCACCCGCGAGGCGAACAGCAGCCAGACCGCGTCCGCCATGCCGAAGACGGCATAGGCCACGGCCGAGGCGCTGAGCCCGATCAGCAGGGCCGGCCGCCGGCCGTAGCGATCGGACACCCGGCCCCACACCGGGGCCGAGAGCAGTTGCGCGATCGAGAAGGAGGCGATCAGCCGGCCGACGGTCTCGGGCGTGGCATGCAGCCGCGTCGCGTAGAACGGCAGCAGCGGCAGGATGATCATGAACCCGATGGCGTCGACGAAGCAGACGAAGATCAGGACCGCGAGCCGGCGGAGCCGGGCGCGGTTGCCGTTGAGCGCCGCCGTCATCCGGTGCCGCCGCGATCGGCGCCGACGGCGAACACCACGGCGCTCACCAGCATCAGCACCACGCCGTAGGCCGCCGCCACGCCGACGTCGGCCTGGCGCAGACTCGAGAGGATCTCCAGCGAGACGGGCCGTGTATCGTAGGTGTACAGCATGATCGAGGTCACGAAATCTCCGAACGCGGTCACGAAGGCAAGGCTGGCCCCCGCCAGAAGCGCGGGCCGGAGCAGCGGCACGGTGATCCGCCGCAGGGTGCGCCCCCGGTGGGCGCCCAGCGTGGCCGCCGCCTCGTCCAGCGACGGGTCGAGGGCGCGGACACCGGCCAGGATGGCGCGGCTGGTGATCGGGAGATTCCGTACCAGATAGGCCAGCGGAAGGATCCACACCGTGCCCACCAGCACCACCCGGCCCACCCAGGGCGCGTGGACGCTGAAGGCGGTGGCGAGGGCGATGGCGAACACCGTCCCCGGCACGGCCCACGGCAGCGCCAGCAGCGCCTCGATCGTCCGGCCGCCGCGGGCCTGTCGCCGAGCGCTCACCAGTGCCCCGGCCAGCGCGATGGTCACCGCCGCGACCGTCGCGACCGTCGCCAGCCAGAGGCTGTTGGCCAGGGGCCGGGCCCGCACCGGATCCTGCAGCAGGGTCAGGTAGTTCCGCAGCGTATACGCCGGCGGCAGTGGCTCCGTCGTCCAGGTGCCGATCGGGACGAACGAGACCAGCAGCAGCGTCAGGTGCGGCAGCAGGAGGAGCGCCGCCAGCCCCCAACCCGCCACCGCCAGCAGCAGCCGGAGCGGGCGGCTCCGCACCACCCGCCGGGCCGGGGCCGCGCCCTTCCGCCCGCCCTCGGCGCCGTCCACCCGCCGCGCCCCCCGAAAGAGCCAGAGGGCCGCCAGCGCCAGCAGGGTGAGGGCGATCGTCTCGACCATCGCCATGCGGTCGTCGCCGTTGAGCCGGGTGGCCACGATCTGGGTCGGCATCACCCGGAAGCCGCCGCCGAAGATGTAGGGGGCGCTGAACGACGCGAGCGCGGTCATGAAGGTGAGCAGGGCCGCGCCGCCCAGCGCGGGATAGAGCTGCGGCAGAATCACCGCGCGGAGCGTCCGCCACCGCCCGGCCCCGAGGCTCGCCGCCGCCTCGTACAGGGAGGCATCGAGCGACTGGAGCCCGGCCCGGACGAAGAGGTAGAAGTAGACGTACATCGAGTAGGCGTGGACCAGCAGGATGGCGCCCGCTCCCTGGAGCCGCCAGGGCGGATCGGTCAGGCCCAGCACCCGCTGGACCAGGAGCGAGACGAAGCCGGTTTCGCCGTAGAGGAAGAGGAACGCGAGCACCCCGACCAGGGGCGGCAGCACGGCGGGCAATGCGACCAGGCCTGCCAGGACTCGCCCGCCAGGCAGGTCGTAGCGGGCGAACAGGAACGCCAGCGGAATGCCGATGGCCGCGGCGAGGACCACGCTCACCACCGAGATCCAGAGACTGCCCCAGAGCGCCTGCCACTCGGTCGGTCGTTCGAGGAAGAGCCGCAGGTAGCGGAGCGTCCAGCCGCCCGGCTCGCGCACACCTTCAAGCAGGACCAGCCCCAGCGGGTAGGCCACCAGCCAGAGCAGCAGGAGCAGCAGCCCCGCGGCCAGGAGCCGGGGCGGCCGCAGGGCGGTCATCACCCCTCCGGCGGGAACAGGTGGATGCCACCCCCCAGCCGCCGGCTCGGCATCAGGCCCACGCGGGCTCCCGTCGGCACCGCGTGGGGCGGAGCCACGACGTCGAGAATGGCGCCATCGTCGGTCCGACTGGTGAAGATGGCCGAGGGGCCGACGAACCGGCGGGCGATGATGGTGACCGGCAGGGCGCCCGGGTCGAGCTGGGTGATGCGGAGCGCCTCCGGCCGGACCAGCATCAGCGCGGGGCCGGGCGGCGGCAGCTCTCCCGCCGCCCGCTCGATGTCCCACTCGACCCCGCCCACCGCGATCCGGACGCCCCGCTCGGACGACCCGACGACCACAGCGTCGGCGGTGCTCGAGCGACCCACGAAGCCGCCGACGAATGCGTTGGCCGGGGCGCCGTAGAGCTCGTCCGGTGTGCCGACCTGCTCGATGGCCCCGCCGCGCATGACTGCCACCCGGTCGCCCAATTCGAACGCTTCGTCCTGCTCGTGGGTCACCAGCACGGTGGTGATCCCAACCCGGTGGATCAGGTCGCGGATTTCCCGGCGGGTGCGCTCGCGGAGGGTGGGATCGAGGTTGGAGAGCGGCTCGTCGAGCAGGAGCACCCGGGGCTCGGGGGCCAGCGCCCGGGCCAGGGCCACCCGCTGCTGCTGGCCACCCGAGAGCTGGCCGATCCGGCGGAGCCCGTAGCCCTCCAGATCCACCAGCGCCAGCGCCCGGTCCACCCGCCGCTCCAGCTCGCCGTTCCGGATCCCGAGCGACTCCAGCCCGAAGGCGACGTTGCCCCGCACGTCCAGATGGGGGAACAGGGCGTAGTGCTGGAACACCATGCCGAAGCGGCGCGAGACCGGGGTCTGCCCGGTCACGTCCTCCTGCTCCACCAGCACCCGGCCCGCGTCCGGCGCCTCGAAGCCCGCCAGCAGCCGGAGCGTGGTGGTCTTGCCGCTGCCGCTGGGCCCGAGCAGCGCCAGCATCTCGCCGCGCTCGAGGCCGAGCGAGACCCGATCGACTGCCAGGGTGCCGTCGAACCGCTTGACCAGGCCCTCGACCCGAAGAAAGGCGCTCATCGCGCCGCCCGCCGGCCGGTGCCGCGAACGTGGCGGTCCCAGTAGCCCATCCAGGCCGCCCCATCCCGCGCCAGCGTGGCCCAGTCCACATCGGCCACCACCATCTCCTCCTCCACCCCGGCCACCCAGGAGGGCACCCGGCTCACCGGCAGGTCGTTCCGGGCCGGCAGCCGGAATACCTTCTCGGCGGCCAGGAGCTGCCCTTCGACACTGCCGACGTAGTCGATGAAGACCCGGGCGGAATCGGCATGCCGACTGCCGCGGACCAGCCCGATCGCGTCGTCGATGACCACCGTTCCGCTCCGGGGAAAGACATAGTCGAACGGCATGCCCTTGGATCGGCTGATGAGGATGTCCGGCAGGTCCCACAAGGTCACCAGCCCCTCGGCCCGGGCCAGACGGGCGTCGAGGATGGCCGGATTGAGCGCGTAGGCCTTGGTCTGGCCGTCGAGCCGGCGGAGCCAGGCCATGCCGGCCGTCGTGTCGCCGGTGGCGCGGAGGCTGCGCTCGATCATCAGCCCCCAGATGGCCCGCATGGTTCCGCTGGCCATCGGATCGCGGATCAGAACCTTGTCGTACCAGCGTGGATCGAGCACGTCGTCCCAGTCGCGCGGCGCGTCCGCCCGGGATACCGCGCGGCTGTTGAAGGCGATCACCGCCGGCGTGCGGTAGGCGGGATAGTACAGGTCGCCCGGTCCGACCCCGCCGGGGCCGACGTGCCCCGCCCAGCGCGGACGATAGGGCGTCAGCAGCGAATCGGCCACGCCGCGATCGAAAATAGTGGTCGGACCGCCGAACCAGACGTCGGCCTGCGGGTTGACCCGCTCGAAGCGGATCCGGTCGAGGATCTCCTGCGAGCCCATGTCGAGCCAGCGGATGTCGATCCCGGGATGGTCCGCCTCGAAGGCGTGCTCCAGCAGCACCAGCTGGTCGCGGCCGTGCGGCGAGTAGACCACCACCGGTGTCCGCCCGTCGTCACACGCGAGCGCGGCCGCGACCGCCGCCGCCCCGAGGGCCCGCCGCCCGCGCCGGCGGATCCGGCGCCAGCTGCCCCAGGTCATGCCCGCCCCGCTACCGCCCAAGCGCCAGCAGGTTCGCGAACAGCCGGAACGCCCCGGGGACACCGGCCGGGAGCTGCCGGAAGAAGCTGAGACCGGTGTAGACGTAGCTGCCCCGCCCCAGCCGGGCCACCAGGAGTGCACCCTCGAGCGGCGGCTCCCCCGGATCGTGCATCTCCAGCAGCGGGCGGAAGGAGGGATGCCAGCTCCGCGCGAAGTACAGTCCGCGCTCCTGAACCCATCCCTGCCAGTCCTCGTCGCTCAGCCGGTTGGGCAGCAGCAGCACCGGGTCCGCCGGCGCCAGGATCCGGACCGGCCCGGTCTCGTCGGTGACCCGGTCGTGGACCACCGGCGGGGCGCCGGGCGTGGCCGAGGGTCCGCCCAGCGCCATGAGGTAGGGGGCATAGCCGCCGTCGAAGAAGAAGGCCTGCTGGTACTGGACGATGAGCAGCCCGCCGCCGCGGACGTACGCCAGCAGTCGCTGGTTGTTCTCGGCCAGCGCCGGTTCGGTCTCGTAGGCGCGGGGGCCGATCACGATCGCGTCGAAGCGGTCGAGGTCGCCCTGCTCGAGCGCGCTGGCCTCGAGCAGGGTGATCGGGACCCCCACGTCCGCCAGCGCTTCGGGGACGCGGTCGGCGGCCCCTCGCACGTAGCCCACCCGGGCGATCGCGGGCAGCGCCAGTCGAGCCATGCGCACCGTCACCACGGCCGGCACCGGATAGCTTCGCGGGCGGATGTGGGGATAGTCCACGGTCGCCACACCGTCGGCGTACTCCCGACCGGCGCGGTCGCGAACGACGGCTTGCAGGCGAACGATGCTCTCCACCGGCGTGGCCGGCGGACGGACTTCGAACGTCACGGTTTTGCGCTCGCCCTCGCGGGTGAGCTCAAAAGATCGAGCCGGGACAGGCGGCCAGCCGGGCGGGAGCTCCAGGCGGACCTCGCCCGCCGTGGTGTCGCGGGCGCCGTGGGCCAGCGTGATGGAGACCCGGCGGGGCGCCCGGCGGCCGAGCGCCCACACCTCGCGGGCAGGATCCCCGGTCAGGCCCACCCTGGGCACGACCGTCACCG